>NZ_FQYM01000015.1 GCF_900141705.1 Fibrobacter sp. UWP2 | reverse complement strand
CTTGGTGTTTTTTTGCTGAACCAAATTTACAAGTTGGAGACCACCTTTTTCTTTTTGGTTGCAGAAATTTCAACTAACTTTGGGGCATCTTCCCGTATCCGATACGGGCCTTGTCGCAAGTATTTTCAAGGAAGGCGCGTTCCATTTCCTGTTCAGTTTCTTTACGGTGGTCGCGGCCATCGTCGGTCTCGCGTTCTTTTCGCGCGGGAACCGCCTGGAGCGTGCCGTCGCGCGTCCGTTCCATAAGTCTTTCGTGGCGCCTGTCGTAGCGATTCTCGTGTTCGCGATTCTTGGCTGCACGTCGCACATGTGGTTCAACCCGTCTCACCGCCGCTGGCCGCGCATCAAGCCTATCCCGTACGTGCTTGTCGAGGAGGCTTTGCATGCGTTCGAGTCGCTGGAGCCGCCGGCCGATTACCGCGAAGGCATCCTCGCGCTGGGAGGCAATCCCGATGCGGAATATCCGTTCTGGCATTGGGCGGGCGGCGATTCCGCGAATGCAGATGCGGTGGAGAAGGCAAGCCTCGATGCTTTCAAAGCGCGCCCCCTCGAAGAGCGTCCGGACATCATCCTCTTCAATATCGAGAGCTTGCGTGGCTGGACAAGCGATATGCGTACCAGGAGCTGCATGCGTTTCCCGAACCTTTGCAAGCTTGTTTTAAGCGGTACCTACTACCCGAACGCGCACAGCGTGGGCTACCCGTCCATCGAAGGTTTCCTTGGCATCATGGTGGGTGTGCCGAGCCATCCGCGCGCGACTTTCCTGTACAACTATCCCAACACGCGCATGCGTTCGATTGGCGATGTGCTGCAGGCGGCGGGTTACAATAGGCAGGTGCTCTGCGGTTCCGACCCGAAGCTCGACAACGAACTCGTGTGGCAACAGAAGTGGTTCGACTATAACGAATTCAAGCCGGAAAACGACAACGATGTCGCGCTTGCCCGTCGCTTCGTGGAGATGTACCGCGAACGCGATAAGGATAAGCCGCTGTTCTTCCATTGGATGAGCCGCAGTATGCATATCCCGTTCGACTTGCCCGCCGATATGGGCGAACGCCCTGCCGATGCAGAAGCGGCCTACCTGCGTGCCGAAGCCTACATGGATAGCGCCCTCGGGATTATTGTGAACGAGGTGAAGAACGGACCGCGCGCGAATAGCACTCTGTTCATTCTGGTGGGGGACCATTCGTACCCGAACAGCGCGCAGACGGCGGAATCGGAACGCCTCGGCAAGATTCACGAAGGCGAGACCTGGGTGTCGCTGATTTTCGCCGGAGCGGGTGCCGAACGGACAATGGACCTGCGTCCCGTATCGCAGGGAAGCATCGCCTCGTCGATTGTCGCTTTCCTGGGACTCGATGTATCGAACCACTTCATGGGCGCAAAGCTTATTTCGAAAGCGGTTCCGCCCAATTCCGCGGATTCCCTGCAGCCTTCCGATTCTGCGGATTCTTCTGTCGTGCCGTTACGAGAACTTCCCGGCGTGTATTCTTTCCGCCAAGGCGAAATCGCCTACCGTATCGATTCCCTCGCGTTCTTCGCGGGCATGGACGATGCTACGCCTGCCACCGTGCGCACCGCCAGTTGGAAAGCGGACTGGGACGTTTCTCGCCCGGTCGAAGGATTCGTTTCGGGACGCAGCGTCACTGTGGATGAAAAGCTTCTCGCCGAGACAACCGCGAAGATGCGCGCCGCCGCGCGTGCTTGGGAATTCGTGGTGACAAAGAACAAGCTGATGCCTTGACGGGATTCGTCGGGCATCCTGTCCCCCGTAAATGGCCCTTTATCAAAAAAAAAACGCCATATGTTGTAAAAACGTTTTTTTAATGTCTATTTTAAAAAAATGGACGTTTTTTTTGTACGGAATGGAATTACATGTCTTTTTATTTGCGTCGTCTGCGCCTTTGCAGATTTGGATAACCCGCAAATCAACTTTACCGTCGTGGAAGATGAGCCGGAAAACGTCTCCCCCTTGGTCACCAAGGTGCCTCGCGCATTTGTCTGCGTAGGTCCGCTTGTAGAAAAAGGTGAATGGCCCAAAGAAATCGACGTTGATGAAATCCAGGGAATTACGGACGATTCGAAACATTACTACATCACGAACCAGTGGGAAATCTACAAGATTGCAAAAGAGAACCCTCGGAAGGTTGTAGCGAAGCTCCACTTGATGAGGATACAGCATTTCTTGAAGGATGGCTTCTACCGCCATTTCGGGGGAATCTCCTATTACAAGGGGTTAATCTATGTCGCAACTACAGGACGTGTTCATCCGCTGACGACAAGGCGCGCCGTTCCTATTGTCGTTGTTCTTGATTCGGACCTCAATTTCGTGAAATTTGCGAGGTTCCCAGAGAAAACTCAAGCGGGAGCCGCCTGGATTGCGGTAAACCCGGTGGACGGGCACCTGTATTCTTCGTACGGAGATTCTGTGTTCGAGTATTCCCGCTCTTTTGGCAACGGCGATGATCTTACGTTGCTTTCTGGCTATCGCATGGATTTTGAACATGCCGACCTGTCTCAAGAGGAATGGGATGATGCTGTCGCGCAGGGCGGAACGTTTACGAATGATGGTGTTCTTTTTTACGTTCTCGACTTGAAACATGCCGAGTACAGTGCAAGCACGGGAGTGCATGCGTTTGTACTTAACAACGGCATGGCAAGCGAAATAGATGTTCTTGGCTTAAACAACAAGGGTGAACTGCGTCCGTTCATTTCGGTAAAGTACCGAGGTTCCATGGACGGGGATAGATTCTGGGAAATGGAAGACGTGCAGTTCGGCGTTGACTCGGTAAGCGAGTATATTGACCTGCTCAAGTTGCGCAACGGGAAGGAGGACGAAGCCGAAATCGTCCGTTACCGATTGATTCACGATCTCAAGGGTGCGTTAAACAAGCTTGTCGAAGATCTCTTCTAGTTTTTCGTTCTGCTTGACGGTGTCGTATTCCGCTTCCATCTTGGCGCGGGCGGCTATGCCCATCCGCGTGCGCAGATTGTAGTCGCTTGCCAGGGCGTCCATGGATTCGGCTAGCGAATCAACTTCGTGCTGCCCCACCAAATAGCCGGTTTTGCCGTCTTCGACAATTTCGGGAAGCCCGCCGCAATACGTGCCGATGCTTGCCATGGCGCTTGCTCCGGCTTCCTTGAGCACGATGAGTCCTGAATCGCGGTCGTTGTTTTTCGCGACAATGCAGGGGGCCACGAGCACATCGTAGTTCGCGAGAAGCTCGGGCATCAGCTGCGCGGCGACGCTTCCCTTGAAAATGACTTTGTCTGCAATACCGAGTTCTGTGGCGAGGCTTTGGAGCTGTTCTTGCAGCGGGCCCTTGCCTATGAGCGTGAGCGTCGATTCCTTGTGCTTGCCCGCAATCTTCGCGAATGCACGAAGACCGTATTCAAAGCCCTTCTTTTCGACCTGGCGGCCGATCATCAGGAACTGGGCGGGTCGTTCGGGACGCTTGAACGGCGTGAATGCCGAAGTGTCGACGCCGAGCCTGTGTACATGAATCTTGCTCTCGGGGGCGCCCAGCTGCACCAGGCAATCGGCGAGCTCTTGCGAGGCGGGCAACAACAGCTGCGCCGTCTCGAACATTCTCTTGTATGTGCGCTTGTAAAATAGGTAGTCGATGGGGATGTGCGGGTTCAGCAAGATTCCCACATCCACTCCGTGGAGCGTCACGATGAGCGGCTTGTCGACCTTGCGTGCGGTGGCCGCAATCAACGCCCCGTTGGTGCCGAAGTGCGCGTGTATGAACTTCGCCCCGCTTTCCTTTATGACACTTGCAAACTTGCCGCAGGGGAGTGCCGCATAGTAGAGCATCCGCGCGACGGGGCCGAGCGATGTGACGTGATCGTAGGGGAAGTTTTCGCGTGCCGGGTTCAGGCCGCGGGCCAGTACGTAGGGCTCGTATTTCTTGGCATGCTTCACCTGGTCGTAGATGAAGGTCTCGCTGTAGGGTAGCCAGTTGCCGATTGCCATCGCGTACGGGATTTTCGTCATGCCCCCAATATAGTATATTTGGAATGGTACACTCCATGCGCAAAACCAAAGTCTGCTTTTACCCCACTTGCGAGAATGCCTCCAACCACTTTCTCGCCAATTTAGCCCGGTTGCTTTGCACCGAGGGCAGTTTTGAATGCCGCGGTTTTTTAGACATGGCCAAGGCCAAAAGCGCCGAACTCTTTAAGCAGGACGTTTATCACTTCAACTGGTTCGACCAGAGCATCTCTTTTTTCTCGTTTTGGTATCGACTCTACATATTGCTGCGCCTTAGGCTTGCCGGTAAAAAAATCGTGTGGACGGTCCACAACGCCATTCCGCATGGCGGTGCGCCTTGGTACAATGGCATCCTCCGTTTTTTGCTGTTGCGCTATGCCTCGGTCATCCACATTATGAGCGAAGGTAGTCGCGGGCTCCAGTTTTTAAAGGGGTTTGAGTCTAAGGTAAGGCTAATCCCTCATGGGGACTACTTCGATTCGTACCCCGAGAGCGCACTCGATGTTCGTCAAAAATTTGGTATTGATCCTGACTCCCCGCTGGTACTGTTTTTGGGGGCGATTCGTCCGTACAAGAATCTTGAACTTCTCGTTCAAAACTTCCCTGCCCATAGGGCGACGCTTTTGATTTGCGGGGGAGTGCGTCCCGCCGGTTATTTGGAAGAACTGCAAAAGGGCATCGCCAAATTGGACCCTGCGGTTAAGGACAAAGTCATTTTTGCCCCCGGGTTTGTACCCGATAACGAGTTGAGTGCTTACCTGAGGGCGGCCTCGTTCCTTGTAGCCCCCTATTCGTATGATTCGGCTTTGAACTCGGGTACGGTGCTGCTCGCCTGTTCGTACGGCAAAACGGTGGTATGCCCCGACATTGCGGGCGCTCAGGACATCCAAAAACAGGCCGACTGTCTTTACACCTACCATTACGCCACCGCGGAGGAACACGCGGTTGAATTGGCGAAGGCGCTCCAGAAGGCGTTGGATGGTTGCGAATCGGGCGAGATTCTGGCCAAGGGTGAACGTGCCCTAGGATACATGCGGCAAAATTCTTGGCAGGCTCACTCTTTGGAGTGGTATGGCCTTTACCGCTAAAATAAGCGCACTGGAATTTTTTATCTTTGAACTATATGGAGATAAAGGCCAAGGAAAGCTACCTGCCCGGTTTTACCGTATTGATTCCGTTTTACAACGAACGGAAATTTTTGCCGCGCCTTTTGCAGAGCCTCCTGGTCCAGACAAGGCTTCCCGCCAAACTCATTCTCATTGACAACGCCTCTACTGACGATTCCGTGGATGTCGCTAAAAAAGTTCTCGAGAACTCACCTGTGCCTTACGAGATTCTGCGGGAAGAGCGCAAGGGCAAGGCGAACGCCTTGGAACTGGGTTGTACGCATTTGGAAACGGAATACACGCTCTGCACCGATGCCGACACCTGGTTTCCGCCGCACACGTTAGAGCTCGCCGAAAAGCGGTTTGTTGAAAATCCTGACTACAGCTGTTATCTCGCTTTTGGATTGAACGAGGAGTGGGCTGAGGAAGAACAAAAGAACTTCATTCAAAAGTGCTACAACCTTTCAAAGCATTTTGCCGACCGCTGTTTTTCTGGCGGGTACGGGCATTTTTACCGGACAGATCCATTCCTCAAGTGCGGTGGCTATTCCACAAAGATATGGCCTTTCACCTTGATGGACCACGAAATCATCCACCGTATGCTCAAGTACGGCAAGCGCGGCTACGACAAGGAACTGTGGTGCTACACCAGTTTCCGTCGAGTAAACCGCAAGTCGGTCCGTTGGAACTTTACCGAGCGCTTCCTGTATCACAACCTTCCTTCGAGTGCGATGGGGTGGTTCTTTTACAAGTTCTTGTGGAGGCGTTTTGAAAAACGCAAACTCAATGGCGTGAACCTGCGCGAGCAGCCGTGGCAGAATGTGGCTGCGCAAGAGTCTGCTCCCAAGGACGATTTTGCCACCGACAAAAAGTACCTGATGCGGAGTTCACTCTTCTCGGTGCTCGGGACCATATTCAAGGTGGCGGGCCCCGTGTTGATGATCCTTGTCGCCCGCATTTTTGACAAGGAAATTTTTGGCATTTACGTTTCGGTGCAGTTGTTGATGCTCATGCTCAGCCGCGTGGCCGTTTTGGGTCTCGACAAGGGCTTGCACTGGTTTATCCCGCAAAACAGGCTTGAAGGTCGGCCTGCTTACTATGGCGTTGCCGAGTCGTTGCGCCGGGTCGTGCTGATTGCGGTCTTGCTTTTTGTCGTGGGTTCCGTTTCGTCGCTGTTCGGGTTGCATCACTATTCGACGAGTCTCGCCATGCTCTCGCCTTTGGATGTGTCGCTCTTTTTTGGCTCGCTCATCCCTTGGGTGATGATTCACGTTTTTTCGGGGGCTTCCGAGGGGAACCGCAAACCTCAATACAAGATTTTTGTGAACGACTTTGCTGTCGCCACCTTGGCGCCGCTGATTGCCATTGTTCTCCACTTTTGCGGGATGCCTGGCCAGCACGCCCTGCCGCTTGGTTTGTTGATCGCCAATTTTATCGGTGCTATTATTTTGGGCGGTCTTGTTCAGTCGCAGTTCCCCAACATTCTGTTCTTTACCAAGCGTAAAGTGGATGCCCAGTTGTTCCGCTATGCACTCCCGCTCGGCTTCTCCGAGGTGGTGGTTTCGCTTTTGCTCCGCATGGACTTGTGGATGGTGCTTTTGTTCTTGGGACCGGGCCCTGCCGGCGTTTATGCCCTCATGGTGACCATCTCGAACGGGCTCCGCACCATCAGTTTGAGCTACGCTCCGATTTTGCTCCCTGTGGTGGCGGGCATGCGACCCGAACGCTACGGCAAGGATCTCAAGGCGACCTACAGCTATTGCGTCGCTATGGTGACGCTCATCCAGCTCTTTATTGGTTTCTTCATTGTGCTGTTCCCCGACGAGATTTTGATGATTGCTGGCAAGTCCTTTGTGAGAAACCCCGAGGTGCTGGGCATCCTCCTTTTTGGCAACCTGCTTAACGGATTCTTTGGGCTTTCGGGCACGGTCATCAACGGCATGGGCAACAGCCGTTTTATGCTCAAGTTGAACGTGGTGACGCTTGTGTTTTCGCTTATCGCCAACGCGCTCTTAATTCCGCGATTTGGGCTTGCGGGCGCCGCCTTCGCCACGGCCTCGTACCAGTTGCTTCAATGTGTGTGGATGAACGTCTACCTTGTCCGCATGGGGTATTGGCCCTATAACATCTCGCTTTTGGCGCAGGTGTTCTGGATTCTCGTTTTGCTCGGGCTCTACATTGGCGCCAATACGGTTTTCCATCTGGAATTCTATCAAGACGTTTTGTTGTATATTGCGGCTACATTGGGTCTGCTTTTCACCTTGTGGCGCCAAGGACTTTTGGATTCCCTTTTTACCAAGAAGAAAAAGAAATGAAAAGATGGATGATATTCCCGCTTGTGGCGGCATTGTTCTTTTTCTCGGGGTGTGAGGAGATTGAAGAAGAAAAACCCTGGCTGCAGGTGGAGCGCCCGCAAATGCTGTTTACCGATACGACGCTCCTTGACAGCTACGACGAGGCTGTTTTGAGTTGGAAATTGAAGACGGCGTATTTGGAACGCTGGGCCGATAAGGAAATCATTTTTGTGCGCCCTGTCCTGGTCGACATTTACGATTCGCTGGGCGAGCGCGTCGCCTTTTTGCGCGCCGACTCCGGCAGGCTCGACATGAAGTTCACTTACGTTTATGCCTATGGTCATGTGTACGCGTTGACTCCCAAGGGCGCTTCGGTGCGAGCCGATTCGCTTTTGTGGAACAAGGCCGACAACCTGGTCAAAACCGAGAGCTATGTGCGCGTTGTCTCCGAGGACGGCGACGTTTTGCAAGGCAAGGGGTTCGAGAGTGACGCCAAGATGGATCACTGGAGGATTCTCTCCAGCGTGACGGGCATTTTCCAGGATGCTGCCAAACGCCTCAAGGAAGAAGACAAAAAGCAGGCCGAGGAGTTGGAGAAAAAACCGGATTCTACAGCGCAGGCTTCCGCCAATGCGGCTGTCCCGGCCCCGGTCTCTTCGACGCCTCTTTGGAAGCAGGCGAACCATCAGCGTACTTCCGCCGAGGATTCCGCTGCTCGTGCCGACGATTCCATTTCCCGAGCCCATAGGCACGAGATTCGCGAAAAGTTGAAGCGAATGAAGTTTATGAATCATGGAGGCGCGAACTCTAGGGGGGGAACCGCCCAATGATTCGGTTGGCCCAAATGATTCGCGCTGTTGTGGGCGGTACTCTGCTTTTGGCGGTTCTTGCTGCGGCGCAGTCTTCGCCGCTCATTATGAAGCATGCCGACAGCCTTGCCGTGGCGCGCACCTACGGGACGCTATTGCTTCAGGGCCGAGTGCATTTTGTGCACGACACTATTCAGTTCCGCACCCAGAGGGCGAGCTGGAACAAAAACACCGAGGTGGTGCAATGCGATGGTGGTTTCCTTTTTACGCACCCGTCGGGTTCTATCCAGGCGCAGACTGGCATGTACAACAAAAAGAAGGAAGTGGCGACGGCGACGGGCGACGTGAAGGCGGCGGATTCGGCGGGCTCGTACATGTTCACGGGCGAGCATTTGATTTACGACCGCAAGCAAGAAATCTTGACCATGCCCGACAAGCCCAAGCTTTTCCAGTTCGAACATCAAAAAGACAGCACCATCGACACAGTGACCATTGAGGCCAAGCGGATTGTCTACAATAAAAAGGAATCTTTTGCCGAGGCGTTCAACAGCGTGAAGGTCACTCAAAAAGACATGGTGGTCACCTGCGACACGGGCTACTTTGACCGCAAAAACAACTGGCTCAGCATGAAGGGCCACCCTACCTGCGACATGAAGAATTACCACCTGACCGGCGACTCGCTCTTTTTGGTTCTCGACGAATCGGACAAGTCGCTCAAGTCGGCACTCGTGATTCGAAACGCTCACGGCGTGCAGCAGGAAGACGCTAAAAAGGGATCCCCTGGGAGCGTGACCGAGGCCTTTGGCGACACGCTCTATTGCGAGTTCGCCAACAACAAAATTGAACGCCTGTATGTGAACCTGAATGCCAAAGGGTTCTTTTACGAGACCGACCTCCCTGATTATCGCAACCTGATGGACGGAAACCGTCTGGACCTGTACTTCAAAAAAGGCAAAATGGATTACGCGGTGGTATCGGGCAAGGCGCAAAGCACCTATTTTTACGTGAAAAAAGATCGCTCTGTTGCGGGTAAAAACGAGGCGGCGGGCGATACCATTAACATTGTATTTGACGCCCAAAAGAACGCAGTGAAGTCGCTCAAGCTGCTCGGGAACTCGACCATGGCGAGCGGCCGTTACATTGACCTCGAAAAAGAAAACCGCAACAAGGCGCTCAAGGAAGCGGCGAAGCAGGATTCTATTGCGGCGCTCCAAAAGGAAGGCGGAACGGTCGCCACTCTTGACAAAAAGGGCACGGAAAAAGCTAATATAGAGATGAGCGACGAGGAAAAAAAGAAAAAGGCGCAAAAGGCGCTTCACGCTTTTGAACTTCGCAAACGCATGAAGGATATGGCGGAGAAAAAGAAGGCGGCGGATGGGCAAACGCAAAAAACGGACGAGACGACCCCTGTAAAGAACGACAAGAACGCGAAAAAGGAAACGGAGAAAAAATGAAAAATTTGGTAAGCACGATTCGCACCGAAAAGCTTCGCAAGATTTACGGTGGCCGCCAAGTGGTGAGCGACGTTTCCATTAGCGTATCGCAGGGCGAGATTGTCGGTTTGCTCGGCCCCAACGGCGCCGGCAAAACAACTTCCTTTTACATGATTGTGGGCATGGTGCGTCCCGACTCGGGCCACATATTCCTCGACGACATCGAGATGACCGACAAGCCCATGTACAAGCGCGCTCGCCTTGGCGTAGGCTACCTCCCGCAGGAGGCGTCCATTTTCCGCAAGCTCACCGTCGAAGAGAACATCATGGCGATTCTCGAGACGCAAGACATGAAGCGCCGCGAACGCAAGCTCCGTTTGGAACAGCTGCTTGAGGAATTCAAGATTACGCACATTCGCAAGACCAAGTCCATGAGCTGCTCGGGTGGCGAACGTCGCCGTTTAGAGATTGCCCGCGCCTTGGCGAGCGACCCCTCCTTCCTTTTGCTCGACGAACCCTTCGCCGGTATTGACCCCATCGCCGTGGCCGACATCCAGTCTATTATCTCGGGACTCAAGGAACGCGGCATGGGCGTGCTCATTACCGACCACAACGTGCGCGAAACACTCAGCATCACTGACCGCGCCTACATTATGTACAAGAGCCAGGTGCTTACCGAGGGCTCTTCGGAATATTTAGCAAATGACCCCGAAGCCCGCCGCATTTACCTGGGTGACAGCTTCCGCTTGGATTAGGTGGTGCTATGGATTTAGGGATGCAGCTGGGACAATCCCAGCGATTGGAACAAACGCTTTCGCCGCAGTTATTGCAGTCGGTGACGATTTTGCAAAAGACGGCTCTAGAACTTGAGACCGCCATCAAGGAAGAAATCGAGACCAACCCACTTTTGGAAATAGACGAAGGCTTGGACGAGTTTGAAACCGCCCCCGAAAGCGGCGCCGACGACGCCGGCAACGACTATGCGGAAGACTCCAATACCGAGCGGGGTGAGATGGACTTTGAGCGCGGTACGCTCGAAGACAGCGCCGACACGGACTACGATATTCTAGACAACACTTCGGATGCCGACTGGGTCAAGCGCTTGGAAGACGGTGCCGACAATGCCGATGCTCCCTTTAGGGACTTGAACGTGCGCGACCCTGACGAGGATTTTGACCTCCCGCAAAAGGACCGCGACGCCAGTTTGCAGGACCGTCTGCTTGAACAGTTGCGCGAATGGAACGGGACCCACCAGCTTTTGCAACAGCTGCAAGAGGCCGGTTGTACGGAGCTCCATTTTCGTACCTTGGTGCAATACCTTATAGACTCTCTTGACGAGAACGGTTTTTTGCAGCCTGCCGACGAAGTTGCCATGACCAAAGTCCTCATGGACAACGACCGCTACATTGTGGAGATCGAGCGCGTGCTACGCAACGAAATCCCGCTGGAGTCGGCGAGTCTCCCCGTGGCGGAAGCCATCCACGTGTTGCAAAGTTTTAAGCCGCGTGGCATTGGCGCCCGCAACATGCAAGAGAGCTTCATTATCCAGGCGATGGCCATCGACGACTTCCCGGAATTTGCCCTCAAGGTGCTGAGAGAGCACTTTGACGACTTGATGGCGCTCCGCTACGCCAAAATCGCGAAGGACATGAACGCCTCCACCGAGCAAGTTCAGCAGGTGGTCGCGAGCCTCTCGAGGTTGAGCCCGCATCCTGGACTCCAGATTTCGAATTCGCCTACGCAAATCAAGGCCGCCGACATGCGCGTTGTCGAAAAGAAGGGCCGCTACGAAGTGGAGTGCTTCAAGTCCCACGGGGCCAGGCATCTCCGCATCAACAAGGAGTATGTGAGCCTGCTCTCTGACAAGGGCCTTAGCAAAAAGGACCGCGAGTATATCCAGAACAACCTCAACAAGGCGAACGACTTTATCAAGGCCATTGACAACCGTTACTCCACCATGGAAAAGGTGATGCGGGCTATTGTCAAGCGACAAAAGGACTTTTTCAAAAAAGGGCCCGCCTTCCTCAAGCCCATGATTTTGCAGGAAATCGCCGACGAGGTCGGGCGCGACCTCTCTACCGTGAGCCGTGTGACCAACGGCAAGTACGTGGAGACGCCCTACGGCATTTACGAGCTCAAGCAGTTCTTTACCTCGGGTGTCAAGCAGGATCCCTCGAGCAGCTCGGGCGAGGTCGTGGGCTCGGCGCAGATCCTTGCTGCCATCAAAAAGCTGGTGGACGAGGAGGACAAGAAAAAGCCCCTCTCGGACCAGGCCCTGACCGACGCCCTGGAGTCCCAAGGCATCAAGGTGGCCCGCCGAACCGTGGCCAAGTACCGCGAAGAGGAGCTCAAAATCTTGCCGGCGCGCCTTAGAAAACAGGTCTAGCGTCCCAAAAAAGCCCAAAAAGGGCAAAAAAACTCATTTATTCCAAATGGGACGGCTTTTTATCGGAAAATTCACAAAAATGCTTGTTTTTTTTGGGAAAAAAGATGTATATACTCTAAATGCGAGGTAAAATCCCCGCGATATAGTGCCATCTTTACTTTACGGAGGTATCATAATGGACATTCAGTTTTCTGCTCGCCACTTTAATGCATCTGCCGGTCTCCAGGACCGAATCCAGGAAGAAATGGATAAATTGGCAAAATTCTACCCGAACATCACCAGTGCCTCTGTAATTCTCGACCATGAAGTGGAACATCAGCGTCATTGCGAAATTACAGTCAGCATCACGGGTTCCACCGTAGTCGCCTCTGCCGATGAAGAAAACATGGGCAAGGCTGTCGACGTCACCCTGGAGCGCATCAAGGTGCAGCTCAAGAAAGCGAACGACAAGCAGAACGACCACCGCGCTCAGCCCACATCTTCTCTTGCATAATGACTGAGTCTAGGTTGAAAGATCTAAAGGTCCTGCACCGGGAGAAGCTCTCGGTGCGGGACTTTTTTTGCCATTATGGCAAAGATTTGCAGTTGGCGATCCATTCTCCCGAAACGGACCTGGACACCTTCATTGCCGAAGGCGGCATCCATCGCCCTGGTCTCGCCATGGCGGGTTATACCAAAGTTTATAGTTCGGAGCAAATACAGGTGGTTGGCCATACCGAGTGGAACTACTTGGAGTCGCTCGGACCCGAGGGCCGCAAAAAAGTTTTCGAGAACCTCTCGGTTTTCAAGGCCCCCATGTGGGTGGTGACGCATGCGCAAACGCCGCATGACGAACTCAAGGAGATGTGCAACAAGCTGCACATCCCGCTGTTCTCGACCACGCTCCACACCTACGAATTCAACAAAGTCGTCCAGCGAATCCTTGAGGAGTTCTTTGCCCCGCACGCCGTTATCCACGGGAGCCTTGTGGACGTGTACGGCATAGGCATGCTCTTTATTGGCGATAGCAACGTGGGCAAGTCCGAATGCGTGCTCGACCTCGTCGAAAGCGGTCACCGCATGGTCGCCGACGACGTGGTGCACATCAGCCATGTGGGTAACACCATCGTGGGCCGCCCCGATCCGCTAATCCGCCACCACATGGAAATCCGCGGTGTGGGCATTCTCGACATCCGTTCTATGTTCGGCATCCACGCCATCCGCAAGGTCAAAAAAATCGAAGTCATTGTGGAACTCCAGCCGTGGAGCCGCGATGTCTCTTACGAGCGTACGGGCCTCAACGAACGTGACGAGATTGTAATGGGAGTCTCCATCCCCAAGGTCGTAATTCCGGTGGCGCCGGGCAAGAACCTGACCGTGATCAGCGAAGTCATCGCGATGAACGCCTTGATGAAGATGAACGGGCAAAACGTCGCCGCAGAATTCAACGAAAGTTTAATGCAAAAGATAAAGGCCAAGGCAAAGGGAGAATATTCCGACGACCTGCTCGAAATGGATCCCCAGCACTGGTCTCCGTACGAGTAATATGAGCCCTTTCCTTAGAAAAGTCAAGTCGAATATTTTGCCTGCCATGGTAGGGATCCTCCTACTGGGCGGCTGCTGTGCCGCGTGGTATTTGTTCCATCCGGCAAGCCCATACCATGAGCGTTACACGTTCGTGGTGCGCTACGAGGCTATTGGCACGCTCTCGCCGGGAAACCGCGTGGAAGTGCGCGGCATTAGCAAGGGGCAAATCACCAAGGTGGAACTCACGGACGACGCCGTCTACGTGACCGCCGAGGTCCTGGCCGACGCCAAGATTCCGCGCAATTCGGAATTCCGTCTTATTACTGCGGGACTCATGGGCGAACGCGAGATGTGCGTGTTGAGCGGTGACTCGCCGGATCTTATTTCTGATGGCGATACCGTTTCGGGCATTTACGACAAGGGGACTTCGGGAATTTCGAGGGATCTGTTTGCCGCCCTCGACAACCTGGTCGAGATCAAGGACTCCCTTGTCGCCTTTAAGGACTCCATTGCCGAGGGCTCTTTGGGCAAGCGCATAGACCGCGTTTTCAAAAAGGGCAAAAAGTTGGTGAATACCACTGAGTCGACCGTGGATTCGTGGAAGCAGGAGGCTGAGGGCATTATCGACCGGTGCGACAAGACTTTGCAAAATGCGAAGGGGCTGCTCGAAGACGCCAATGCCAAGGGTGACAATGCCATTCAAAGCGCCCATACGCTGGTCGAGCACATTGACCAGCTGCTCGCCAAGCTCAAGGACACCAAGAACGAGTTGAGCGCTCTTGCCTCCAAGTTGGAACAAGACGACAACACCGCCGGGGCCATCGTTTCGGGCAAAGGCCGCATAATTAGCGAATTGGACGCGATTTCTGCTGACATGGATGCCTTGATCAAGGACATCAAAAAGGGCGGTCTCAAATTAAATGTTGATATTTTTTAATTTGTGTTTGCTTTTTGTAAAAAAAAAGATAATTTATCACGGATAATAACGAATCTACCAACCGAACCCCAAAAGAAGGAGTTTACCATGGCTGAGAAAAAACCTGCAAAGATGAGTGATGCTGACCTGAAGTTTTTTGAGGAACTTTTGATTGAAAAGCGGCGCCAGTTGGTGACCGCTCAAAGTGAATCAGAAAAGGCGAATGCTTTCCAGGGGCAAAAGAGCCAGTCTGGTGACGGTGGTGATTCCGACAGTGCCGATTCCGCTACGGACTACAATGCCCTCGAGACGACCTTCTCGTTGGCGGCCCGCGAAGGCAAGTACCTGGTTTACCTCGAAGAAGCTCTGCAGCGCATAAAAAAGGGCACCTTCGGTGTTTGCAAGGTCTGCAAGCAGTTGATTCCCAAGACCCGCCTTTTGGCTGTGCCGACCGCCACCAAGTGCGTGAACTGCAAAGAGGAGACCAAAAAGAAGGAACAGGAAAACAACCGTATCGAAATGGCCCGCCTGTTTGCCGAGGAACAACGCCGCGAACTTCAAAAGAAGAATTCCGGCCGCTAATTTTTGGCGACTCCCGATTTTTAAGACGTCCCGGAAACGGGACGTTTTTTGTTTGGGTGTCGGACGTCTGCCCGGCTACAGGAGCATTCCGAAAAATGCGTCGCTGATGCGTGAGCGAAATGCGTGGATGCGGTCGGCGTTCGGTTCGCGGTGCGGGTAGGTGAAGTTGCTGAGCAGCACCACTGCGGCGCCGGCAATGGGGTCGGCGACAATGCTTGCTCCCGTGAAACCCGTTTTGCCGAATGCACGCGGCGAGACGCGGGTCCCCATGAACTTGGAGGCGTTCAGTTCCCAGCCGAGGGCGGTGCAGGCGTCGGCGGTTTCAGTCGTGCCCTTGGGAATGAATTGGCGGCAGTCGGGTCGTTCAAAGGCGTTGTGGCTCACTAGATCGAGGACGCCCTCGGGCATGACCCGCACATTGTTCAAAGTGCCATCGTTCAAAACCATTTGCACAAAGTTGAGCAGGTCCGGTATGCAGCTGAACATGCCCGCGCTCCCCACGGGGAACAACTCCCGCAAAACCCATGCGCTCTCGTCGTGGATTTCGCCCTGGATTTCACGACCGCGGAACGCGCAAATTTCGGTGGGCATAATCTGTGTTTTGGCGATGCGGTTGAAGTCGCGGGTGAGCGGATCCCAGCCACTGCGGGTCATGCCGAGTGGTTCAAAGAACTGCTCGCGGCCCAGGTCCTGCAGCGACTTGCCTGTAAGGCGGTTCAAGATGATACCCAAAAGGACGCTCGCCGGGTTGCCGTAGTTGAAGTCGGCACCGGGCGCCTTCTCGAATTGGTAGGTGAAAAGTGCGTTGAGGATTTCTTTTGCCGGGAGCGTACGGAGCGTCTTCATTGGTACACGGTAATCCAGGCTGTGCGTGAGCAGGTGGAATATGCAAATGTCGTCGCGGTAGTTCGTATGCAATTCGGGGATGTAGTCCACCACGCGGGTATTGACTGCGAGCTTGCCCTCGAGTATGTAACGCAGGGCGAGCGTCGAGGTGGGGCATACCTTGGTGAGGCTCGCGATGTCAAAGACCGTGTCGCGGGGTGTATTGAACTCCACTACACGTTGGGTGCCGTCGGGCAATACGAATCCCGCCACGGCCTTGTCAAAAACGCCCTGGTCCTTGGCGGATTGCATTAATTTTTGGATGGCATCTTCGTTGAACTGCATGCCCAAATACTAACAAAAAAACTCCACATAAACGTTTTTTTTCAAAAGATTGAAGAATTTTTTCACGCAAAAAAAACAAATTGTTTAAATTATACCTATGGAAGAAGAAATCGACATCTTGAAACCGGACGGAAGCCTAGCAGGCTACTCTCGCGGGCGTACCGAAGTCCACGCGAAGGGATTGTGGCACCGCACGGTGCATGTTTGGGCGTTCGATGAATCCGGTCGAATTCTGTTCCAGCTTCGCAGCCGGGAAAAAGAGAATAACCCGGGCCTTTTGGACACCAGTTGCGCGGGTCACATTACTGCGGGCGACACCAGCAAAAAGGCCGCTCTGCGTGAGCTCAAGGAAGAGCTTGGCATAACCAAAAAAGCCTCTGACCTCACGTACCTTTTTGAATCGACCCACGAGAGCGTATTGAACAACGGGACGTATTTTGATAACGAGTACTACGACACGTACCGTATTACCCTCAACGCCAAGGAAGCCGCCTCACTTGTGCCGCAACCCGGCGAAGTTGAAAGTTTTGTGTGGATGACGCGCGATGAATTTTTCTCGAAGCATAAACTGTACCCTGCAAAATTCGTGAGCCACCCCAAGGATTATGATTACCTGACTTCCGTGATCACAGAACATAAAGGAGAGGAACTGTGAGCAAAGCCATTAACGGGCACCGCTATCGTCATTACAAAAGTCCTACAATGATTTATACTGTTATTGAGGCGAACGCGCTTGATTGTGAAGACGTTAAGCCTATGGTTGTATACAGGAGTGAGTACGAAACTCCTGAACACCCGAGGGGGACCATTTGGATTCGTTCCAAGGCGGACTTTGAAAGCCGCGTAATGCTCCCGGACGACATCGTCATCGACAGATTTACGCAAATTGATTAAAAAAAACGCCTTTTGGTGTTTATTTTTTGTCAACGATATTTTTTAATACTGCTACTTTATATAAAATAATTTCGTTATATTAAGAATATGAAGTGCTTATATTCTATGTTGTTGCTGTTATCTTTAGGTGGCCTCGGCTTTGCCGCGGTAGGCGACACGCGGACTATCACCTATCACCTGAACGGGGGCGTGAATGACCCCGCGAACCCGGATAGCTATGTCGTCATAAAAGCAGATTCTAGCGAATGCACGATTACGCTCCAGGAGCCGACCCGCGAAGGTTCCCGGTTTCTGGGCTGGTTTAAAGAAGCTACCACCGGTGTTTTTTACGACGCTCCCCAAAAAAGTATATCCCGTTGCAGTGGAGACAAATACACGCTAACAGCGCTTTGGGCCCCTGCAGTCAAGGAACCCCAGTTAAGTGCTGACAGTTGTTACCAAATCACCTCCAAGGAGGAACTTTACGCCATCCCCAAACTTTCCACCTTTGCTTGCATAGAACTCCAGAACGATATCGTGGTCAATGAAAATCTGCTGGATGCGGAAGGGAACCCGGACTCCACCCGCAATGACATCATGTACTGGAAGCCTTTTGCATTTGGCGGAATATTTGAGGGCAACGGCCACACCATTTCGGGGCTTTATACAAAAAAACAGTATGAAGCCGGGTTTTTCTCTAAGCTTTATGAAGGCGCCGGCAAGCCCCCCGTCGTAAGGAACTTGGGTATTAAGGATTCCTATTTTGAAGGTACCCCTTATGCAGGAGGTATTGTCGGCTATATAAAACAGTCGGCGCTTCTTGTCAATGTTTTTAGCGAGGCGACGGTTGTCGCGCGCGGTAGCGCCGGCGGCATTGCCGGTGCAATTATAAGCAAGGAAGACTGGTCGTGCCTTTGTGCTCCGCCTCCCTTGGCAAAGCCTGCCCTAGCAAAGCCCGAATGGCCCACGATGAACCCGAGCAACGTGACTCAGATTATCAACGCCTACAATGCGGGCCGCGTTTCCGGTGCATCTCGCCCATATGATGGAACCGGAGGCATTGTCGGTCAAGCGCAGGATTTAACCCTCGAGAACGTATTCAACATCGGAACTGTTTCTGATAGCGGCGATGCCATTTTTGGCCTTCATAATCTTGAATGGTGTTACTATGACAGTTCCCGCCACCATGTTGAAATCAAGAACACCTACTATGCCGGCGATGGGGCAGCCCAATACGGTGGATCAAAGGCGACTGCGGACGAATTCAGGGACGGGACCGTTCTAGGGAAATTGCAGGAGGGCACCTATGGTGCCGCATGGGAACAAAGCGTGGGCGTAGATCCATACCCGGTTTTAAGTTCCAATGTGAGGTATTACCTTGACTACAAACTGAACGGTGGCGTGAACAGCGACAAAAACCCGGAGTACTACACAATCGATTCCGCCGTTATTCTGTCAAGTCCCACAAAGGAGGGCGATACCTTTGAAGGGTGGTTTGCCGACAGCCTGTATAAGGAACGGATTGACACCATCAAGGCCGGTAGCAAAAAATACTACACCCTTTACGCCAGGTGGGAGAGCGAATATCTTGTGACCTATGTTGCCAATGGCGGCATGGAGCCCGAAATCAATCCCTCGCGCTGGTCCTCGGATTCCGCGGCCTATACATTAAAGGGGCTTGAAAAAGTAGGCTACACTTTTGACGGCTGGTATGCCGATTCCACGTTCAAAACGCTTGTGAAAGAGCTTGCGAAGGATCGCCGCGACGATATCACGTTATATGCAAAGTGGATAACGAACAACTATAAGATCACGTACCACTTGAACGGTGGCGAGAATGCCCCCGCTAATCCGGCAACATTCAATTTCGACACCGACATCACCTTAAAAGAACCGACCCGTAAAGGCTTTATTTTTGTAGGTTGGTTTGAAAAACTCACTTATTCCAGCGAAATCAAGAGTTTCGGGAAAACATCCTACTACAGCCGCGATTTCGACCTTTATGCGCACTGGTACCCCGAACCCAAGAAGCCCGCCACAAACGAAAACGGCTGCTACCTCATCTCAAATCGCGAAGAACTGTACTGGTTTGCACTGTACACGAGCAACAAACTTGACAGCGCCAAACTTACAGAAACCCTCCCCTGTGCCTGGCAAACAAACGACATTGTCGTCAACGAGGTCCTCGTGGATGCCGACAGCAATTGGGTGGACGGAATCGTACTGTGGCAGCCCATTGGTGTACTGCTTAATGGCAATACTTTGGTTTATTATGCCAACAACCATAGTGTTTCGGGACTATTCATCAACGATTATTACAGCCAGTCCGTATGGGAAGAATTTTTCTGGCATCCGGATGGTAAGGGCTCCTTCCCAAATATCCTGAACAGTTGCGTAAACACATACGAAGGTACCATCTGGTCGAACAGTATAAGGCAATCGCTTCGCGAAGTTTCCAAGACGCTTTCGTTCGGCGTCAATGCCGCGGGTCGCCTGCTGCAAGTCTATGGCGCCCATGCGGGCTCAAAGGTAAGCGTGTTCGATATGCAGGGCCGGGTAATTGCCAAGGGGCTGGTGGGCTCCACCGGAAACGTTGCGCTCGAAATGCGTCGTGCCGGCAGTTATCTGGTTCAGGTTGACCGGCAGGTGCGCCGGATCGATGTAAAATAGCCGTTTCTTTATGCATGTATTTGCATTTTTGCATTGACAGGTTATAGAATCTTTCTATATTTCCACATAGCTTGAATATGGATTAGAGCCTTTTACACCTCTGGCTCTATCTATATTTGAGCAAAAAATTAATCAAGAGGCAAAAGAATGGCTCATATAGAAACCGATTGTGTACAGGCCGGCTGGACCCCCACCAAGGGCGAACCCCGCGTTCTTCCCATTTACCAGAGCACCACTTTTAAGTATGATACCAGCGCCCAGATGGCCGATTTGTTCGACCTCAAGGCTTCGGGTTACTTCTATACCCGCTTGCAGAACCCGACTAACGATGCTGTCGCGGCGAAGATTGCCGCTCTCGAAGGTGGCGTCGCTGCGATGCTCACCTCCAGCGGTCAGGCCGCGAACTTCTACGCCGTCTTCAACATTTGTGAAGCGGGCGACCATTTTATTAGCACGAGCGCCATTTACGGCGGCACCAGCAACCTCTTTAGCGTCACCATGAAGAAGCTCGGCATTGAGTGCACGTTTGTGGACCAGGACGCCTCTGACGAAGAAATCGAGAAGGAGTTCCGTCCGAACACCAAGTGCTTCTTCGGCGAAACGGTGGCAAATCCGGCCGGCAAGATTCTCGACTTGGAACGTTTTGCAAAGCTTGCGCACAAGCACGGCGTCCCGATGATTGTGGACAACACGTTCCCGACCCCGATTCTTTGCCGACCCTTTGAATACGGCGTGGACATCGTGACGCATTCCACGACCAAGTACATGGACGGCCATGCGACTTCTGTCGGCGGCTGCATTGTGGATAGCGGCAACTTTGACTGGGAAGCCCATCACGACAAGTTCAAGGGTCTCACGGAACCGGACCCGAGCTACCATGGTCTCGCTTACGCAAAGGCTTTCGGCAAGGGCGCCTACATCACCAAGGCGACGGCTCAGCTCATGCGCGACCTCGGATCCATCCAGGCTCCGCACAACGCATTTCTTTTGAACCTCGGCCTTGAAACACTTCACCTCCGCATGCCGCGCCATTGCGAAAACGCGCTCGCTTGCGCAAAGTTCCTCCAGAACCATCCGAAGGTCGCCTGGGTTGATTACGCGGGCCTCGAAGGCAACAAGTACCATGAACTTGCAAAGAAGCAGTTCAAGGGCGGGCTCCCGTGCGGCGTGTTGACGTTCGGCATCAAGGGCGGCCGTGAAAAGAGCATCCAGTTCATGGACAGCCTCAAGATGATCTGCATCGTGACCCACGTGGCTGACGCCCGCAGCTGCGTGTTGCACCCGGCAAGCCACACTCACCGCCAGCTCACCGATGAACAGCTCATCGAGGCGGGGGTCGCACCTGACTTGATTCGTTTCAGCGTCGGTATCGAGAACGTGGAAGACATTATCGCCGACCTTACGCAGGCACTTGAAAAAGTGTAGCCGCGTCGTCGCGCGGTTGAAAAAGCGCGGGCGGTATGTAAAAGCCCCGGACGTTAACCGTTCGGGCCTTTTTTCTTGTACTCCGCCATGACCATCCCCAAGATGATGGCGGCGGCGCCGGTCCAGGCCATGGCGGTAATGCGTTCGCCGACGGTCAAGGAGGCGGTCACAATGGTCACGAGCGGAATTCCGTAAACGTAGTTGCTCGCAAAGATCGTTCCGAGTTTTTCCATGACTTTGTTCCACACGAGGTAGCCGAACACGCCCGCGAATATGGCGAGGCAGAGAAAGTTCAGCGCCACGACTGGTTTCTTAAATGCATGCCATGGTATGGTATGGGCCTCGCCCATGAACCCGAAGTAGTCTGCAATCATCAGCGGCATGGCAGTCACGAACGCGTAGAAGAACACCTTGCGTATCGAAAAGAACGTGCCGTACTTGCTTCTTATCTTGTCAGTAGAGTAGGCGTAGAACGTCCATGAGATGGCGGCAGTGAAGGCGAGTATGTCGCCCAGGGGCGAAAGGTTCAGTATGAACCTGCCGTTCAGAACCACGAGCACCATCCCCAAAAAAGTGATGACGGAGCCTACGATTTGCCGCGGCACGAGTTTTTCGCGCTTAAAGAAGAGCACGCCCGCAAGCATAATCAAAAGGGGGTTCGTGCAAACAATCAGTGATACGTTGGACGAGGGCGACAACGAAAGGGCGGTGTTCTCGGTCCAAAAATAAAGCGTGCCGCCAGTGAATCCGCCCAGCAAAAACTTGAGTTCGTCGGCGATGCTCTTGGCAACGAACTTTTTGTGGCTTGCGCATAGCAAGATCAGGTAGGTGCATGCAAACCGTATAAAGAATATTTGCACCGCCGAGAAACCGTGCTCTATGAGCACCTTGGTGCTCACAAAGCTCGTGCCCCAGAACGCGATGGTGATCACCGCGAGCACGTGCCAAACAAGAGGCGAAGTTTTTCCGTTGCTGTTGAACATCGCCGTCAAATTTAGAAAATTACTTTATTCCGTTGTTCCGGTAAAATTGGACGTCATCCAGGACTTCTTTGATCCACGAGCTTTTGAGAGGGCTCTTGCGCCACTCCGAATTTAGGCCTTGGGTATTGTGGATGGGGTAGAACGTCGCAACGGCGTCCTCCACACCTTGGCATGTGTCCAAGGCCATGCGCAGCCGCGCCGCCCCGACGTACACTTGCTCCAAGCCGATTCCGGAGTCTTGCGCCATGAGGCCCGCCAAGCGGTTGTCGCCTTCATAGTTGAAGTCGAAATCGGAGATGTGCCTAATGATGGACATCAACAGCGCGGGGTCCACATGCTCGCGGATGGCGGCTTGGGTGGCGGGGAGCCCGCAAAGTTGTTCGTTGTCCCAGGGCTCGCCGCTGTAGGTCACGGTGATGGTGTGGCTCGTGCCGGAGCTTTCCATCTTAAGGGGGTAACGGGGGCCTAGCTTTTTTTGTGCGGCCTTGGTGATTTTGATGCTCCGATTCTTGAACTGCTTATAGCCATCGAACGAGAGGATGAGCTTGTCGTCGAGCCGCAGGAGCCTAGGCGTGGTGGGATTCTCCACAACCTGGTTGTACACGCCCACTATGGCGGGCAGCACATAGGCGAGTTCGGGCATGGGCGACTGCAGGTCACAAAGGCTGTCGATGGAAATGGTTCCTTGCTCCTGGAGCCCCAGCACTAACGACTGCGAAAAACCCTCGAAAATTGGGCGCGAGTCCATCTTCTCGATGGTCGCGGAGGGGAGCAAAATAAAGGCAAGCGATATGACGGCAAGCGTTACAACGGAGACAATGGACCACTTGCGTATTTTTTTACTGCGCCAAAGAATCCTGAACCACCCCTTTCCCTTGGGGGTGTGGTAAAAGTAGAGCGTCAAAAAAAGGGCAATGACAAACCACAGGATTATGAGCAATAAAAAGATCACGAATCCAATATAATTCTATTTTTGGGGTCATGATGGATTCCCTTAAAAATGTTGTAGTGATTGGCGACCGTGTTTTAATCAAACCGCTTGAAGCCTCGAACAAAACCGATAGCGGGCTCTTTTTGCCGCCAAGCGTCAAGGAGCGTGACGTGGTGCACACGGGTATTGTGATGCGCGTAGGTCCGGGGTACCCCATCCCGGCAAACCAGGATCCCGACGCCATTTTCCGCGAGGAGTCCCAGAATCCTGTGAACTACGTGCCGCTGCAGGTCAAGGAGGGCGACGAGGCGCTCTACCTCCACGCCAACAGCACGGAACTCGAAATCAATGGCGAAAAGTTCGTCATCGTCGGGCAAAACGCCATTTTGCTGGTGGTGCGTAACGAAATTCCCGACAGCGTCGACAACCTCTAGGCAAAACGCTACAAGAGCCGTTAGTACTTGTTCTGGCCCGCGATAAGCTCGTGGGCTTCCTTGATTTTGCTGATGACGACCTTCGTCTTGTCAAAGAGTTCGCTCACCTGTTCCTGGGACTTTTTAAAGAATTCCTTATTGCAGAAGAGGTCGTCCTTGGAGGCCTTGATGTCGCCGAATACGTCGCGGAGTTTTTGCAGGTTCCGTGTCTCGTTCTCGGCGGCGTCCTTGATCTCTTGACGGATATCGGCCAGCTGGGACTTTTTCGACTCGATGACCTCGGGGTCATTTTCCTTCAATATGTATGTCGGCAATGTACCGAAGTCCTCGAACTTGCCCTTGGGCTTGAGTTGCGACGACTGGGTCCCGCGCGCCATGTTGGTGCGGAGGCCGATGGTCTTGACGGCGGAATCGATGGAGATGGTGCAATTCGAAGTGCCATGGAAGTTGCAGCGCACGCGCTTTTCTTCTTGGCGTAGTTCGTTGTAAGGGTTAAAGTCCTGCTCCGTCTCGATGTAGCGCGAAGGCACGTAGAGCGGTGCGGGCTCGCCGGCGATGTTGATTTTGTAGAGCACGCATGGTTCGCCGTTGAAATCCTTGGTGTCGTATTTGTTGTCGCTGGTGTCCAAAATGCGGTGTACGCGGTTGAGCAGGTCGTCGGCGTCGTAAGGGTTCGCAATGATGTTCGGGATGTCCTTCAAAATGCGGTCGCGCACAATGATCTTGTAGTTGTCCACGATGGCGGTGTTCGAGGTGGAACGCCCCCAGATGGGGCTGCCCAAAAAGAACGTGTCGGTGATGCGCGTTTCGGTACGGCCGTTAAAGAATGCTGCCGCCTTGATGATGTTCGAGAGGGCGAGCCACTTGCGGATGGGAACGTAAATCTTGTTCTCGTCACAAATCTTGGCGATTTCGCCAATGATAAACAGCGTGTCTTCGGAAAGGGAAATCTTTTTGATTTCTTCGTTCCATTGTGCCTTTTCTTCGGGAGAAACCGCAAGTCCCACGGGCACATAGGTCTTGGTCACGTCACCCTGCGTTTGCAAAAGCGAGCAGAGTGCGCCCGCCGAAATGCTTTCGGGGAGCGTCACGATGAGAGATATTTTATCTGTAATCTCAGTGCGGTTGAGTGCCACTTCGGGACGGAGGTCGCCCGAGATGACGAGTGATGCCTTGTGACGGTAGTCCAGGGCGATATGCACGTTATTTTTGTTCTGCTCGTTAAACGGGTCGAAGCTCTGGAAAATAATGAGGTCGTAGCCCTCGATCTTTTCGGGCAGTTCATGTTCGCGTTTGCCGAGCTTCAAGATTTTTGCATTCTTAAAGGCGGCTTCGAGACGATCGATCACGAGCGACTTGCCCGAACCCGAACGCCCGTACAGGTAAAATGGTTCGCCCACGAGCGTGGCGAGGAAGCCGAGCTGGATGCAGAACTCGCGTTCTGGAATGCCGGCCGAAAGCGCTTGCAAAAGTTCTGTGATTCTCTTGGTCAGAGTCATAAGTCTATCCTTTTCCCTTGTCCTGACCAAATAATAAAAAAATAGGGTTCTACAAATAAGCGATTTTTTGTTGAATTTGTTCCGAAACCACAACTTTTTGCCTGGCGATGTACAAATTTGCGCTTTGGAGGAATTTTGTGGCGACCTTCACGGCGTCCTTCTCGGTGATCACCACTGGGCGGCCCGACCGCAGTTCCCTTGCCAAAGCCGATTCAAAACGGGAGTCGTGATCGGGGCGTTTTTTGACGCGCCTGGGCTTGACGCCAAAGCGTTCGAGGTCTTCTACAAAGCGACGTGGGTCGCCTATCGCGCAAAGGACTGTTGCCTCTTTTGCACGGGCGTTTTCGAGAATGGACTTGTCGCGGTTGTTTTTCACGCCCTCGATCAAATAATACACGTTGGCGTTGTCAAGCGCGGGGTCGTTGCCGCAGCGCAATACGAGTGCGGCTTCGCCGTGGTCGCAAAAGAGGCTTCGGTACTTGCCCGCTGGAATCAGGTCGCTCCATTTGTTCGGGATTTTTGCAGTGCTACCTTCGCCCCAGTCCAGGCGAATGGTGGTGGCGCCTGCAAGGCGGGAATCCTCGAACCCGTCGTCGCAAATGATGTAGTCAAAATGGCGGTCGAGGGCGTGGGCCGCAATGTAGCGGTTCTGTGTTGTGGCGACGCGTGCGAACGGCAACTTTTGCCCGAGCAGTTCCGCTTCGTCCTTTGCCTTGCTGTGGCAAAGGATGGCGATGCGTGGGGGCTGGGCGTTCTCGCCGTCGCCGTTGCGTGATGCGAGGAAGCTCGCGAGCCAAATGCAAAATGGAGTTTTGCCGGCACCGCCCGCAAGGTAGCTGCCAACGACAATCAGCCTGGCGTGCGCCAAGGGCCTGCCCGGTTTTAAGCAGAGCTTGTGGTGTAGTACGTAACCTGCGCGGTATAGCGCCGCTGCCGCCAACCGCCAAGGCTTCATTAAAGGCTATTCCGCTTTTGTTGCAGGTAGAGGTCGGCGAGCACGAGCGCCGCCATGCTCTCCACAATCACGGGAGCGCGGACGGCAACGCAAGGGTCGTGGCGACCCTTGGCGGCGAGCTCGCCGTTTTCGCCAGACCTGCTGGCTGTCTTCTGGGGTTGCGAAATCGTTGCTGTCGGCTTGAACGCCATGCGGCAAACGATGTTCTCTCCGTTGCTGATGCCGCCGACAATGCCGCCGGCGTTGTTGGTGTGCGTGCGGAACTTTCCGCCTTCGCAGTAAATCTCGTCGTTGTGCTCGCTCCCGCGCATGCGGGCTGCGGCAAAGCCGCTCCCGACCTCGAATCCCTTGCAGGCGGGAATGCTGAGCATGGCCTGGGCAAGCAGGGCGTCGAGCTTGTCGAACACCGGTTCGCCGAGGGCGGCAGGCACGTTCCTAATGAGCAGGCTCACGATGCCACCAACGCTGTCCATCGACTGCTTTGCTTCAAGTACGGCCGATTCCATCTTGTCGCTTGCCGCCTTGTCGGGGCAGCGCACCGGGGAGGCTTCCACCATCTCGAGCGTTAGTTTGTCTGTATCAAACTTTGGGCAGTCCACATTGCCAATGGAGTCGACCCAGGCAATGAACTCGGTCCCTGCCACCTGTTGCAAAAACTTTTGGGCCACGGCACCCGCGGCGACGCGACCGATGGTCTCGCGGGCGGAACTGCGTCCGCCACCGCGGTAATCCCTAAAACCGTATTTGAGGTCGTAGCACAGGTCGGCATGGCCCGGGCGGTACCACTTTTCGATTTCGGCGTAGTCGTTGCTGTGCTGGTCTTCGTTGAACACGGCAAACGAGATGGGAGTCCCCGTGGTTTTGCCCTCGAAGACGCCGCTCAAGATTTTCACCTGGTCCTTTTCGTTCCTGGCGGTGGTCATTTTGCTCTGCCCGGGGCGCCTGCGGTCCAGGTATTTTTGGATGTCCTGTTCGCTAAGGGGGATTCCCGCCGGGCAACCGTCCAAAACGGCCCCGACAGCCGGACCATGGGATTCTCCCCAGGTCGTTACAGTGAAAATCTTGCCAAATATGCTTGCCATATCACAAAATATAGATAAAGGGGCATAAAAACCAAAAAAAATGTGCCCGTTTCGGGAAAGTTTATTATCTTTTACAATGGTTTTAGGAGACTAACGTGCCAAAGTTTGTGACTATATTGACGCTGCTCGTGCTGACACTTTCCATGGAAGTGTTCGCCCAAAAGCGTAGTGAGCTGGAATTCGCAGGAATTCCTTTTGGTGCTACCCGCGAAACCGTCATTGAGGAACTCATGAAAATGGGTTACGATACTTTTGACCAGGGCGGCCATATTCAGGTCCCGGTGTTCAAGTTTGGCGAGCTTCCGGTACAGGTAGATTTCATTTTCAATAAAAACGAGAAGTTCTACGCTTTCGAAATCCGCACAGGCCGTGTCGAGGAAGCCCGCCGCAGCAAGGCGATCGAGGCCGTAGAGTACATGTCGGAACAGTTCACCCTCAAGTACGGCAAGCCCTCGGGCGATCCCACCGTCAACGAGATGAACCTGCGCAACGGCCGCAACATTTACCAGGAATGGTATGGCGTCAAGCTGTTGAATGCCGCCACCTCTGTGATCCAGCAGGGCAACAAGTACTTCGCCGTGGGTGTGGTCGAACACCGTACCCTGGCCAAGGAAGCCATCCCCGTCAAAAAGACGGACGCAAAAACTTCGGCCGAACCGGTGTTCTAAGTCAGACCGGACTGGCACTCTAAGTCTAAGTCATTTAACAAGTTAAGCCCCGCCGGAGCGGAGCTTTTTGTTTGCTGTCGGTCCAAGTGTAGAAACTGAACCGGCAGCAATGGTGTGACGAATATCACGCTTAGTTTATATGCGATGGAACTACTTGCAGTTCATGCACTTGCCGTAAAGGTAGAGGGACGCCGACGAGAGTGTGCAGCCCTTGGGGAGCATCTTCTCGCACCCTTCGGCAGTTTCCATGATGTCAATAACGGCGCCGCATTTCTCGCACTGGAAGTGGCTGTGCGGTTCGACGTTACCGTCATAACGCAAGAACCCCTCGCCAAAGTCGAGCGTTAGGATGAGCCCTTTTTTTGTCAACAGTTCAAGCGTGTTGTACACGGTAGTACGCGAAAGGTTTGGGTTCGTGGCCTGTAGTGCCTGGTAGATGGTATCGACCGAGGGGTGCGTTTTCACGCTACGCAGGTAGTCGAATACGACCAGCCTTTGCGCCGAGGGCCGTATGCGATGTTCCTGCAGTAGTAGAGCTGATGATTGCATAAGCGAGGGGGGCTTGTTTCTAGGTTACTTGAAGTAGCGTCCGAGGAGTCCTTGGAAGGCGCTTCCGTGGCGGGCTTCGTCCTTGCACATTTCGTGGACGGTATCGTGGATGGCGTCGTAGCCAAGTTCCTTGGCGCGCTTGGCAAGAGCGAGTTTGCCTTCGGTGGCGCCGGCTTCGGCGGCAACGCGGAGCTCGAGGTTCTTCTTGGTGTCGGGGTATACTACTTCGCCAAGGAGTTCGGCGAACTTGGCGGCGTGCTCGGCTTCTTCGAAGGCGATGCGCTTGTAGGCTTCGGCCACTTCGGGGAACCCTTCGCGGTCGGCCTGGCGGCTCATGGCGAGGTACATGCCTACCTCGGTACACTCTCCCGCAAAGTTCTCCTTAAGGCCCTGCACCACTTCGGCGTCGAGGCCCTGGGCAATGCCGATCTTGTGTTCGTCGGCCCAAACGATCTTGCCGCCGGCGGCCTGTTCTACTTTTTCAAAGAACTTGCTCTTGGGGGCGTGACACTGGGGGCATTCATCGGGAGCCTCGGGACCCATGTGGACATAGCCGCAAACTTTGCAGACCCATACTTTCATTTTGTCTCCTATTTCCGCTTGGCGGAGAGGTATGTTTTTGCCTTGACTCGCGAATCTCGTTTTATTCGCTTGTCGTTACTCTTTGTATTGTTTCAAAATAAATTATTTCGATTCTTTTCGCAATAGGTTTTCGAAAAAAAACGAAATTTTAGGTTCCTACGGGTCTGGGATTAGCTCTTGAACTTGTCGAGGGCGTCGTTCGGTCCAATAAGGAACAGCACGTCGTCTTCCTGAAGCACCACGTCGGCGATGTTACCGATCTTGGGGGTGGGCTCCTGCGGGTCGCGGATGGCGATGACCTGCACGCCGTACTTGTGCGTGATGTTCAGGTCCTTCAGGGTCTTGCCCATAAAGTCCTTGGGGCACACGACTTCGATAATGCTGAAGCCTTCCATAAAGGGGAGGAAGTCGAGCATGTTGGGACGGTTCAGGCGTTCGGCGAGCGCAATGGCGCTGTCGCGTTCCGGGTGGAAAATGTCGGAGACGCCCAGCTTTTCGAGGATGCTCGAGTGGGCTGCGCTGCTGGACTTGGCTATGATGTGCTTGACGCCCAGCTCCTTGAGGTTCAAAACGGTGAGGAGCGAGGCTTCGAGGTTCTCGCCAATGCAAACAATGACGCTATCGGCCTTTTGCAGCGGGATGGAAGCCAGCTGTTTTTTTCGGGTGCTGTCGGCGACCACGGCCTGAGAGACGGTGCTCGAGATGTCTTGCACTTTTTCGGGGTGGTTATCGACGACCATCACGTCGTGGCCGAGGCTGGTCAAATGGCGGGCTAAGAAGATGGCCGAGTTGCCGAGACCGATAATGATGTACTGTTTAGATGCCATGATTTAAATGTAGTTAATAGTTACTAGTTACTAGTTACTCGGTGATGCTGGCTTCGCGATGTTTATAGCCTTAAATGCAATAAACTAGAAACTGCGGCGGAGCCGCTAGCCCACCATGATGTCTTCTTCGGCGAACCAGGTGGTATTTTGGGCCGTGCCGGCCACCGCAGAGATCAGGAACAGGGGCCCCATGCGCCCGATGAACATGAGGCTGCATATGACGACCTCGCCCACGGTGGAGAGCTCGGTGGTGAGTCCCATCGAGAGGCCGCAGGTGCTGTAGGCGCTCACGACCTCGAACAGGACCTTCAGGAACTGGCTGCTGCCGTCGGCGCCGTTGGGGACTTCGGTAAAGAGCAAAATGAGTGTGCCGAGGGCCATCCCCACGATGGAGACCACAAAGATTCGTACCGCCTTGTCGACCGTCGCTTCGGGGAGGGTGCGTCCCATGACCTGGGTCTTTGTGCGCCCGAGCAGGCGGTTGAACCCGAGGAGTCCGATGACCGCGGTCGTCGTGATCTTGATGCCGCCGCCGCAGCTTCCGGGGTTCGCCCCGATGAACATGATGATTACAAAAAAGAACAGCGAAGAGGCCGAGAGCGTGGGGATGTCAATGTTGTTGAGGCCCGCGGTACGGCTGGTAAAGGCCATGAAGGTCGTGGTGAGCATCTTGTCGCCAAAGTCGAGGTCGTTCAGCACGTTGTTCCACTCGGTGAGGGTGAATACGAGGGTGCTGGCCAGCACGATGATGAGCGTGCCGAGGGTCGCGATCTTGGTGTGCAGGGAGACCTTGCTTATGGAGCGTTTCTTGATGTCGACCGCATAGCGCAGTTCCGTGATGGCGAGGAAGCCAAAACCGCCCGCCAGCACCAAAATGCAGGTGGTGATGTTCATGACGGGGTTCAGCTGGAATTGCACGAGCGAGTCGGGGAACAGGGTGAACCCTACGTTGCAGAAGGAGCTCACTGCTTGGAACATGGCCCCGAAGATGCGCTCGTAGAGAGGCATTCCCGAGAACTGGGTAAAGTAGACTACCGCGCCAATGGCCTCGAGGATGAAGGTAAAGGGGATGACCGCCTTGAGTATGTGGACTGCGTCCACGTTGCCCTCCTGGGTGTAGTTGGCGAGCAAAACGGACTGGTGGTTGAAACCCGGGTGCATACCGGCCAGGAGGATCAAGGTGGTAGATACGGTCATGATGCCGAGACCGCCCATCTGCATGAGGACAAGTAGGGTCCAGTGGCCAAAGTCGGTAAAGGTGGTGGAAATGTCGACGACGGTGAGCCCGGTGACGCACACCGCCGACATGGAGGTGAAGAACGCCTCGATGAACGAGAGCGGGCGGGTCGACGCTGCGGGGATGCTCAATACGCCTGTGCCAATGGAGACCAGCAGCAAGTAGCCCAGCACAACGAGGGTGATGGGGTTGCTCTGCTTTTTCGCCTTGAACACGTTCTCGGACGTGGTGTCGGTGAACGCTTGGTACTTGGAACGGAACATGGGGCTAAATTTAGCTTTTTTTCTAAATTTGCGACCGCTATGCGGAATTTGCGTTCCATACTGATGCCGATTGCCATTGTGGCGGGGATTTTATTGCCGCAGGCGGGGGCTTTGGCCCCGGCACTCCCCTTCCTCATAGGCATCATGATGTTTTTGACCTTCGTGACCAAGATTCCGCCGCAGACCCACGGCTACACATTTAAAATAGAGATTCGCGCCTTTGTGGTAAGCCTCGTTTTGATTGTGGCCCTGTGGGGAATCGTAAAGCTGTTCAGCCTCCCGCGTGAGGTCCTTTTGGGTGGCGCCATCATCGCTCTTTGCCCGCCCGCCAACGCGGCGCCTGCCATGGCCAAGATGCTGGGCGGGAGCGCCTCCCTCGCCTTGAAGATATTCCTCAGCGGGAACCTGATTGCCTGCTTCAGCATCCCCATCGTGTTCGGCTACCTCACGGGCATCGAGGCGAGCCTGTACGAGGTCGCCCTCAAGATTTTCAATACCATCCAGCCCATCATCAGCATCCCGCTCGCCTTTGCGCTCGGCATGCGCGCCTTTTACCCAGAGCTGGCCGACCGTGCCGCCAGGTACCAAAAGTACACGATGGTCGTATGGACCGTTTCGGTGTTCCTCATTCTGGCGAAGGCGAGCATGGATATTCGCGCCATGGGTTTTGCGGAACTGTGGGAGAGCGGCAAGCTCCCCATGATGGCCGCCGTTTCTCTGGTGCTGTGCATTTTGCAGTTTGCTTTGGGCTGGTATTGTGAGCGTGGCCGCCGGCCCATCGAGGGTTCCCAGAGCATGGGTCAAAAGAACACCACCCTCGTGATTTGGGTCGCGAGCCTCTACGCGGGGCCTGTGGTTGCCTTGGCGCCCACCTGCTACGTGGTGTGGCAAAACCTGGTGCTCACCTACATGACCGCCAAGATCAAGCCCCAAAAAGAAGCGGCCTGATCAGATCGCTTCTTTTTATTAGGGTCGCAGGTTTGTTTTTCCCGCGGCTTTGGGCTACCCGTTGTTACTTGAACCGCACGTTGATGGACGCCTTCCCGCCGGGGCCGCGTACCGTGGCGATGTAACTGCCGGCGGGCGCCTGCACCGCAAAACTGTGGGTCGCCCCCTGTTGTACGTAGGCGCGGGTGTTGGCCACTACGTGGCCCGTCATGTCCACAAGGGAGAACGTGACTTCTCCCGGAAGTTGCGGCGACACCACGATGTTTTGCCCCTGCAGTTGCACAAATGCTGCTGCGGGTGCGGTAAGGGCGATAAACTCCGTGGTGGAGCTGCTCCCCGGTGTTTCGGGTTCGCTGGAGCTGCTGGTGGGGATGGAGCTTGTGGCGTAGAGCGGTGCCAGCGCCTCGGCCCACAGCCGGTGCATGGCTTTGCCGCCGCCAGTTTCGCCGTTGGGGTGCACGCCGTCGTTGGCCAAAAGCTCGGGGTGGGCTTCAAAATAGCTGTAAAAGTCGGGTCCTTTGGGCAAACCGTTCTTTTGTGTTAAGTTGTCTATAACATCCAGGAACTTGGGGTTGATTTGCCAGCCGCCATCGGTTTTGGCCGGGTTCGTGGCGATGATGCGGGCCAATACCGGCGTGATGCCGTGCGCCTTTGCCGAGTCGATGATGGTCTGCATGTTCTTTTCGAAGGTCCCTACGTTCCAGTCGCCGCCGCCCCAGGCGTCGTTGGTGCCCATCTCGATGGCCCAGTATTTGACGTTGCCCGCGTATTCCAGGTATTCGCCCAGGTGGGCGACCACCTCGGTGCTGTTGATGCAGCCGATGCCGCCCCGCAGCATGGCGGGCGTAAAGTCGGGGTGGCGTGCGTGGATTAGGTCGGCGGTGGTGGAGTCGGTGTCCTGCTGCTTAATTCCCATCTGGCTGATGCTCGTGCCCATAAAGAACCAAGTGTCGTCACCGTCGTTGCTCATGTCGAACGCCTGCACTTCCAGAATCTGGCCCACTTCCTTTTCGCTTTCGATGCGGAACCAGGACTTGCCGGCAAAGTCGATGTCGACCCCGCGCGCCATGACCGGGTTTCCTTTCACCTCGGTGGCCAAAGTCCAGTCCCCGTCGACGCCGTTGGTGGAATTGGCGGAGGTAAAAATCTTGAAGTCCGAGAGCGCGGTGCCTGAGTGACCACAACCTGTGGTAAAATTGGTGGCCCAGGCGCAATCGCCCAGCGATTCCCAGTTGATGCGGAGCTTGGTGGGTCCCTCCTTGAGTTGGAAGGCAATTTTTTTGGCGGTGCTGTACTTCCAGTTGATGAGCGAACCGTCGGTGAGGTAGTCGGTTTCGGTGCCGTCGGCAATCGCTTTGACCCCGCCGCTCACCAGCGGGTTTGGCGTAATGGCCTTTACCTGTGGGCAAATTGCCATGGCGGCAACGCATAAAAACAGCCCGAGGGCTTTTGTCTTTTCCATAACACTCCTTTCATAACTTGTATTATGTTCAATATAGTGTTGTTTATTGTTTTTTGCAAGAAAACTTTTGGAAAAAGGAACTGTTTGGGCTTTACGCCAGAAGAATAAGGTCCCCGCTAGCGAGGGGACCCGATGGAATCTGGGAGTCAGAATTTACTTGGTGACGTAGTAACCACGGGGCAGGCGGCGCTCTCCAGACAATCCCGATCCATTGCCGACTGCGCGTCCGTTCAGGTTGTAGACTCGTGTGCGGTCGCCCAAGTGGCGGACTTCCGGCGCCTTGCTGGTCAAAACCTTGTTCAAGCGGGTGGTGCCGGGGTCTGAGCTGGAACTGCTGACCACATACTTGTCCCAGCCAGGCATCTTGTCGAGGGTTAAAATGCGGTCGTCCTCCATGTTGCTTTTCCATACAGCGTCGGGAGTCTGGTCGATGAATTTGCTGTTCCATGTGTGGTACCAGGGCATCCACCAGCTCCATACCGAGACGTCCTCGTGCATCTTGGCTACGTCGGGGATGGGCCCGTTCTCGGTGAGGGCGAGTATCTTTTTGCCCCCGTTCTTTGCCTTGAGGCCGTCAAAGCTTGCCGCGTTGCTGGAGTTGTCGCCTGATCTGTTGTAGATGTCTATGCCGAGCACGTCGTAGTAGCTGTCGCCCGGGTCCCAGCCGTTCACGTCGTCGGTGGAGGGGTTGTAAACCCAAACCATGTTGCGGACCCCCTTGACATTTACCATGCGGTCATAGACGAGCCGGTATAGTGCCGCGAACTGCTTGCCGGAATTGATGCTCCACCAGAACCAGGTGCCACCTGCTTCGTGGAGTGGGCGGAAGATTCCGGCAACTCCATCCTTTTGAAGGTCGAGGAAAAAGTCCGCGATGAAATCGACGTCGTTAATGATTCCCTTGTAGGCTGCGCTTTCGGTATTCCATTCGGTGGTCCCGGCTACAAAGGCGTCTGCGAAATTGAAGTTTGTTGTGGTCCCGTTGCTTGCCCCCGGGGTGTAGAATGCGTCATCCTTGTCGAGGGGGTCTTTCCAGTGCCAGGTGAAGTTCGGGATTCCTCCGGCTTTCCAGACACCCTTCGCAATGTCTATCGCCTTCGTTGTGTATTCCATGTTCCAGGAGGATTTGGCGTTTGGCCCCGAGGCAAACAGGAAGTCTACACCTACAAGTGCCGGGTACTTGCCGCTCCGCTTGTAAATTTCCTCCACGTCGTCCTGTTTACGGAAGTCGTCTCCCAAGGTATGGCTGCCCAAGTCGCCCGTCATGATGCCACTGATGGTCTTTTTTTCGAAGTTCTCCACCAGGAATGCGTAGAGCTTGACGAGCCCTTCTGTGGGGTTTGGGGTCACCGGCTTGGGGGAGATGCTGAAGGGTGCGGGTGTGTAGGGCGTAATATCGATGTAGTCCACGCTGATCCAGCCCCAGTCCTTGTCGATGGCGATGGAATTGTTTCCCTTTTTGAGGGTGACGATGGCGATCGCCTTGCTCCAGCTTGTGGTTGCGGGGAACGCCAGGGTTTGTGAAGTGGAGCCGTTTACCTTAATGAGGTTGTTCTTGGGGTTATCGGCCCTATAAGTGATGGCGAGTTCGTATTTGCCGGCGTTTTCGACAGATACGTTCGGGAATGTGATAGTCCCCCCGTTCATGTTGACAAATTTTGAACCCGAAGCGGAATTATCGGCGCCTGGGGTGGCGCCTCCGCTGAGGGTGGCCGATTCGGCTTCGTACTTGGCGGCAAGAGCCGGGGCCGATGTGAGAAAAGTTGCGGAAACCGCTAAAATTAAGGCTTTTTCAATGTTTTTCATAAGGACTCCTTGATAACTATAATGTATATCTAGAGGTTTGCGAGTACAAAGGGTTTTGCTTGCGGGTGTGGACAAAAATGTCAACTAATGTAACTTTTTGTTGCATCGGGGGCTGCAATTATTTATATTCATAATGTATAGTGAACTCAACTATACGGGCGCCTATGTTTTCGAGAAGTAAAATCAACGTCTTTGACTTTACGGATTACCGGAAGTTCTTACAGGCCTTCTACGTGATGGAGAAGGCGCTGGACCCGACTTTCAGCTACCGCGTGTTCGCCTGCGCCGTGGAGATGGACGCAAGCCTCCTTTTGAAGGTCATCCAGGAAAAGCGACACATATCGTCCAAGTCCGTGGAGGCCTTTGTCGCCTTCTTCCGTTTTAAGGAGGCGAAGGGCGAGTACTTCCGCGAGATGGTCGCCTATGGCAAGGCGAAGACCGATGCCGATATTCGCATACACTTTGAACACATGCAAAAGATGCGGCCTGCCTCGTGCCGCGAGCTCGACGAGGTGCAGTACCGTTATTTCCAGACGTGGTACTACCCGATGATCCGCTCGGCCCTGGATGTGTTCGATTACCGCGGCGTGGCGGATGCCGATGCCCTCGGTGATGCGTGCATCCCGAAGCTTACTGCGGCGCAAGTGAATGCCGCCGTGGAGGCGTTGCTTTCGCTTGGGCTTGCGACCAAGAAGCCGAACGGCCGCGTGGTGCCGACGATTGCCCATGTGCGCACGGGCGAGCGCTGGTGCAGCGCCTGCATTAGCGAGTATCAGGGGAGCATCGCGGAACTTGCGAAGCAGGCCATCTCGAACACGCCCAAAGAGAACCGCGACATCAGCACGCTCACCCTCGCCATGGATTCGACGCAAATCCAAAAGGTCCGCCGTATTTTGGCGGAGGCGCGTAAGGAGATTGTGAACGTGGTGAATGGCATGCCCTCCGAAGTTTGCGACAGCGTTTACCAGTTGAATTTTCAGTTGTTCCCCATGATGAAAAAGGAATGCGAACGATGAAGTTGTTAGCGGGATGCTTGTTTAACGCGACATACCGACGTGCGAAGCTCGGAGTGTATCTCCTGTTCGCAGCCTTTTTTGCAGCTTGTTCGGATTCCTCTAGCACGGCGGGTGCCACCAGCGAGACCACCAACGGTATTGCAATCCGCGTGGTGAATGCAGAGAATGCCCCCTTGGCACAGGCCCGCGTGGCGCTTTACGTGGCTCACGGCACTGACCTTTTGCAGGCGGTGGAATCGGATTCCCTGGGCGAGGCCCGCTTTGAATTTATGGTTGCCAGTTTGGACTCGCTCTGCGGCTTAGGCGGCTGTTTTGTGGAAGCCATCTCGGGTGCGGATTCCGCGCTCATGGCGTGGGCGCCGCTTGAGTTGCCTGCAGGTGGACTGACGCCGGACCCCCTGGCGGCTGCCTGCGAAATAGAGCTTTTGCCTTCGTCGAGCATCCGCGTGCGAACCGTTTCCGCTGAGTCGGATTCTTTGCTGCTGGCGGCTCAGGTCTCGTTGGCGTCAACGCCATATGTCGCGCAATTGCATGGCTCGGAATACGTGTTTGCCCACGTGCCTGCGGGCAGTTACACTCTCGTCGCGGATTCTACGGAGCTCCGGGTTTCGCTTGCCGCGGGGGAGGCCCTCGACACGTTGGTCTCGTTTATGGACGCTTCGGCGGAGGATTCGTTGTCGAAGGAATTCCTGTTCGAGGACTTTGATGATGGCGACAATGTGAACAACCTTGTGACGGTCTCCAAGGGTTACGGCTGGTACCTGATGTCGGTTACCGGCGTGACCTGGATTTTCCCCGATACGGCGGGGAACGTGGTCGCGGCGCTGGATTCTGCAGATGCCTTTGAAGGGCTTTCTCTTAAGCTGGAATACGAGCTTGATAACAACGGGGGCATACTCTTGGGGACGCACCTGGGCGCCGATTCCACCTATTTTGATTTGAGTATGCTGACCGCCATTCGCATCAAGGTGAAGGGCGACGCCGAATTCGGCCTTGCTCTGGAGCATTACGAAGAAGTGGAAGACAACAAGTTCCGCAAGGCCTACTGGAAGGTGAATGCGACGGACGATTGGACCGAGGTGGTGCTCCGCCCCGGTGAGGAGTCCCTGGACAGCGCCAGTTATAATGTGCCTTTTGACGAGGTCTCCTCAGAAATTGCCCTCTTTAGCCTGTTCATTTACAGTGGCACCCGCCTGCAAATTGACGAAATTGTCTTTGAAGGCCTGGGAATCGAGGACTTCGCAGAAATACGGCAATAAAGGCGCTTTGTTGTGCGTAGCTCGAAAAAAAAGACTTTTTATCAAGCTTTTACTATAAATTGTACTACCTGCGCGAAAATTATTATATATTTGAGGCATGAGCCAGTACGTCAACATATTCGAATTTACCAAGGTCAGGAACTTTTTGGCGGAATATCAGGAACGGCGCGCCCTTTCGGAGCCTACGTTCACCCGCACGGAATTCTGCAACAAGCTGGGGCTGCCGCACACGCGCAGCTATTTCAACGACGTACTCAAGGGCAAAGCCATCACCAAGGAGATGCTCTCGCGCTTTGTTGCGGTCATTGGGCTCAAGGGCGATGAGGCGCGCTACTTCGAGGCCATGGTGCATTTTGACCAGGGAAAGACGGCGGATGCCCGCGAGCTTGCCATGAAGTGCATGCTCAAGTTGAATCCGAACCCGCAAATCATCGTGGAACCCGAAAGCTACGAACTATTCTCCAACTGGTACAACGTGGTGGTGTTCAACGCCCTCGACTCCATGAACGTCGCTGACGATGTTACGGAACTGCAGCAAAAGCTGTTCCCGCCTGTATCGGAGAAAAAGATTCGCGAATCGCTTGCGCTGCTCAAAAAGATGGAACTTATCCGCAAGAACGACAAAGGCTTTTGGAAGGCGACCCGCGAAAGCTACCGCACCGTGAGCGAGTGCAAAGACAAGATGGTGCTCCAGTACCAGATGAAGTGTCTTGACCTTTCGCGACAGGCGCTGGAATCCGCCGACGGCGAATCCAGGGATTTTACCACGTTCAATTTCAGCGTCTCGCGCAGGGGCCGCGAAAAAATTGAGCATGCCACCGAGAGATTCAAAGAGGAAGTCCGCAAGATTGTGCGCGAGGACCGCGCTGCCGCAACGGAGGTGGAGCACATCAACCTCCACGTGTTCAGCAACGTCAAGAACGAGAAGGAGGGCGAATAATGAAACGTTTACTTATCACGAAGCCTTTCTGCACGCTGAATTTTGCGATGTTTCTCTGCGCCGCGTCGCTGGTCGTGTTTGCTGCTTGTAGCGATTCTCCTTCTGGCGCGAATACTGCGGGGACAATCATCGAGACGAACACCGGCAACAAGGGGCTCGCCCGCATGTACATTTCCACGGCGGCTCTTTCTGCTGCGGCGTTCGACACGCTGGTAGCGAGCTATACCGAGAGCGATACCGTGGGCGACACCATCTATGTTTCGCGCTATGGTTTCGAGAAGGTGCTGGATTCCGTCGAGGTTTTGACAGGCATTGCTGAGATCGTGGATGTCCCTGTGGGTACCTACGATTCTGTCGAGATCCGCTCCGCCTCGGGCGAAGTGCGCTCCGTTTCTGTGGAATGGGTGGCTGTCGAAGGCGAAGTGAGCTACGATGCCGCGCTTCCCATGAAGGAGCCCCAGGCGGTTTCCCTTGACGTGGGTACCGCGGTCGATGGCGCCAGTGCGGCGGAACTAGCCGATATGCCGTTTCCTGTGTGGCTTCCGGCTTCGCTGAAAAACCCGTGCCTCACCGATGCCGCGGGCAGTATCCTCCTCTTGGACTCTGCTGGTGCCGCGGGCGACAGCGTTTTGTACTGGGGCCTCATGGAAACGGTAGCCTTGACCAAAAATGGATCCATTGAATTCAAGGCGTTTGACAACTGTGCGTTGACGAACCATACAGGGCTCCCCCTGGCACGTGCCTACTGGTTGCCCGAGGTCGTCATGGATACGACCGGCGATGGCCGGATTATCGGCATGGAAAAGACGTTTACGGATAGCCTTACCTTGGGTGTTTCCTTCTGGATCCACATGGATGCCGCCGAGCAGTTGCATAACTATGCGCGGATTCTCGTGTCCGACAAGGATAGCGCCGGCTTCATTGTTCAGCAGCGCGAGGCTACGAACAAAATAAACATCCGCATCAACACCCGCGATGGCGATTACAATGCGGTGTTTGGTACGGCGGAAATTCTGGATGGCGCCTGGCACCAGTACGCCTTTACAATTGCTAAAAACGAAATAACCATTTACGTGGATGGCGAATTTTTGGAACGCAGGACTTTCGAGGGCTCCGAAGGGCTTGATGAGGCGAGCTATCCTCTTATCGGTGGCTACAACAACATGGTGGGCGGCATTCAGAACGTCTTCTTTACCGATGGCGCCCAGGGCGAGGACTGGTTCAAGCTGTTCTACGCCCTGCAAAAGAACGCCGTTTTTTAGTCGAGCTATAACAAAACTTAGATTACTTCGCCAAATTCAACCCCCGCTTGGGCTCATCCTTCAAGTCTCTAAATGTGGACTTTTTATGTTTATAAATTGTTGAAAATGTTTAAAAATAGTAAAAAATAAACAAAAGTGTTGACTTTTTATTAGTTTGAAGGTATATTTTAGGTGTAGGTTGACTAAAACCTGCAAAAGGGATGTATTATGGGATATTCTTTCTTGAACAAAGCTTTGCTTTGCGGCACTGCTCTTTGCGCTGCGTTTTTTCCGGCGTTCGTGCTTGCGGCGAACCCGCTCACTACAAAATTCTACTCTGCCGACGCCGCGGCGCTCGTGCACAACGACAGCCTGTTCATTTTTGCGGGCCACGACGAGCAGGGCGCTCAGGGGGATAACAACAAGTTCTTCTTGATGAACGACTGGCACGTGCTGGTAACCGACGACATGGAAAACTACCATGACTACGGTGCGGTACTTTCGTGGCGCACCTTCAAGTGGGCGAGCGGCAACGCCTTTGCGGGGCATTGCGAATACCGTAACGGCAAGTTCTACTGGTACGTGGCGGTACATCACGCAACAATCAAGCAGGATGAGGGTTTCGCGATTGGCGTCGCGGTGGCCGATCACCCCTCGGGCCCGTGGAAGGATGCTATTGGCAAGGCGCTCGTGACCGACGATACCCAGAACGATGTCGCGCTGAATATCGACCCCGCAATTTTCTACGACGGGAACGATATCTGGATGTATTGGGGCTCGTGGAATGCGGGCCGTCGCGTGAAACTCAAGGAAAATATGATTGAACTCGCGAGTACGCCCGAAGACATTAAGATCAGGGACTTTTTCGAGGCTCCCTGGATGCACAAGTACCGCGGCAACTACTACTTCAGTTATGCTTCGGGCTACCCGTCCACCACGAACTACTCGATGGCCACAAGCCTGAATGGCCCGTGGACGCAGAAGGGCGTGCTGAACGACAAGCTCGACAATTCCGAGACGAACCACCAGGCGATTTTCAAGTATCTCGGCCACTGGTACTTTATGTATCATGGTGCGAACGCTCCGGGTGGCTGGACCTACCGCCGCTCCGTGAATATCGACTACCTGTACTATGACGAGAATGCGAATATCCAGAAAATCAAGCGCACTACCACGGGTGTAGACAAAGTAAATAACGCGCTCGTGGAAAATGGCACGTACCGCCTGACTGTTTCGCACAGCGCCTTGTCGCTGGTCGAAGAAAACGGAATCGTGGTGCAGCGCCCCGAAAGCGAAAAGGATGCAAACCAGTTCTGGACCGTGGAACGCAGCGCGAAAAATGCCCGCCATTACACGCTCAAGAATTACGGTACCGGCCGCTACTATTGCCCGCCCAAGACACTGCTCGATACCGTCAAGACGTCGGCGACTGCCTGCGAAATCCGCATCGAGAACGCCTCTGCCGCGAAGGGCTACTACCTGTATGGCGATTACGACAGCGACTTTGTGGGCGATGTGCTGAATGTCTCGAAGGACGCAGGCATGCCTGTGATTACCTGGGTGCGTACCGGTGCCGACAACCAGAAGGTGAAACTCGCGAAGGCGACCCCGCCGGCTGTTGAACCGGAATCGTCCTCTAGCATCAAGGAGTCTTCCAGCTCTGTTGTCGCCGAAAATTCTTCGAGCAGCGAAGTCGCGCCCGAAAGTTCCAGCAGTGGAACTACCGCGATTGCTCCGCGTGCCGCTCGCCAGGGAATGCAGGTGCCTGCTCGCAAGGGTTACCGTGACCTCAAGGGCCGCAGTTTTGACAGGCGGATTCCGTATCGGGTGATGTTCTAGCGGAATTAACTTATTCTAAAAACAGGAGTGTTTGGATGTATGGATTGGGAAACGCCCTTCGGGGTGGTTTTATAGGTGCAGGATTGTCGCTTGCCGTTGGTGCATTTGCCGCAAGCAATCCCGTTGTCACAAAAATGTTCACGGCAGACCCCGCGGGGCTCGTTCACAACGATACCATGTATATCTTCACGGGGCATGACGAAGCGCCCGCCGGTCACGAAGGTTACATAATGAACGACTGGCACGTATTCTCTTCGGGAGATATGGATACCTGGGTGGATCGCGGGACCGTGCTTTCTATCAAGTCGTTCAAGTGGGCACGCGGCAGTGCCTGGGCGAGCCAGGCTATCGAACGGAACGGCAAGTTCTACTGGTACGTGACCGTGCACGACGGCAGGGACTTTGCAGTTGGTGTCGCGGTTGCGGACCATCCGGCCGGCCCGTACAAGGATGCCATCGGCAAGGCGCTCATTACCAGCAACATGACTGCTGCGAATAGCGGCGTGAATTACGATATCGACCCGACCGTCTTTATCGATGACGACGGACAGGCCTATATTTATTGGGGCAACGGCGCCGTGATGGGCTACAGGCTCAAGGAAAACATGGTCGAGCTGCAAGGCAACATGTTCAACGTGACGCCGCCCAGTTTTACCGAGGCGCCGTACGTTCACAAAAGGAACGGCTACTATTTTTTGACGTATGCCTACGGCTGGGAAGAACGCATTGGCCAGGCGACCATGAAAAGTCCGACGGGGCCCGTATCCAATTCCAAGGTCATTGTCGGCTACAACAAGAATTCCAATACGAGCCACCAGGCGTTCGTTGAATTCCATAACCAGTGGTATTACATATACCATACGGGCGCGATTGGCGGCAGTTTCCGCCGTGCGCTGTGCGTGGACTACGCCTACTACGAAAACGATTCGACCATCGCGAACATCACCATGACCGACGCAGGCGTAAAGAAGGTTGACCATGCGCCAATCAGGGATGGCGTTTACCGCATCAAGGCGCGGCACAGCGGCTTGAGTCTCGAAGATGCGGCTTCCGCAGTAATCCAGATGGATTCCGAAGAAAGCGAATCGCAACTGTGGGCGCTCAAGAGAATCGACGGCTACACCTACACGCTCAGGAACATCGAAACGGGGAAGTATCTCTCGTTCGGCAAGGGAAACCTGCTTGATACGGCAAGGACCGTCGAGGCCGAGAATCGCATTGTCATCGAGAACTTTAATGTGGATGACGGTTACCGTTTGTACGCGGATACTGCAAGTGAATACCTAGGCGACGTCCTGAACATCTCTACGGAGGCGGGCATGCCGCTTGTTGTGTGGAAACAGACCGGGACGCAGAATCAGTCGTTCAAGTTCGAATACATGGGCGATGAATCTGCATATGGTTCTTCTAGCTCTGTTGTCGCCGAAAGTTCTTCTAGCGAGGCCGTGTCGAGCAGTTCCGTAGAAACCACGTCGCTGATCGCGGTGCCCGAGAATCTCGGTGCACGGATTGTCGGGGTTTCTCGCGTGGATGGATTGCGATTCTCGCAGGTTGCGGATTACGCCCTGATGAATCTGCACGGCGTGGTAGTTGCCCGCGGGCATGCTGCGCAAGTCGCTGTGAAGAACCTTGCTCCCGGCGCATACGTGGTAAGGCTCGGCGGCCGCATCCAAAAAATTGAGCTGAGGTAAAGCATGTTCGAACGTGAAAATTTCGCCATCGTCAAGCAAATTGCGGTGCTCGGCCTACTCGCCATCGCGCTGGGACTTGTTTACGGGTGAGAAAATTCTTGTTTCGTGTTAAATATCGCCGTTTTTCGCTCGAAAAAGGCGATTTTAAATTTTCTCAAAAAATATAGTACGTTTTGTAGTAAAATGAGTTATATTTATAGAAAATGTAGTACAATTTATAGTACAACAAAACAATAACTCAAACAAAGGAGTGAAGGATGTTTGGAATGGGTAAAATCATCAGGAAAATAGCGCTGGCTCTGGGTGCCGTGGCGGTTGCGGCGCTTGCGCGCCCGTATATCGTGGGCGTCGATATCTCGTGGGTGCTCGAAGACGAGTCCTTGGGGGCAACATACTACGATGACGGTAAAAAGCAGGATCTTTTCGACATCTTGCAGAACAACGGCATCAACTTTATCCGCGTGCGCACCTTCGTGAATTCGTGCATCGGCTACGCCAAGGAGAGCTACTCCGGCGCGAATTCCAACGTGTGCTGGTGCGACCTGGAACATACCATCGCGCTCGCCAAGCGCATCAAGGCGCACAACATGGGATTCTTCCTCGATTTCCACATGAGCGACACGTGGGCATCCATCGGCCACCAGAATGTTCCGGCCTCGTGGGCGGGCAAGAGCAATGCCGAGATGGGCAAGCTCGCCTATAACCACGTGAAGACGACCATGGATGCGCTCATGAAGGCGGGACTTCGCCCCGACATGGTGCAGGTGGGTAACGAAATCAACTCGAAGGTGGCGGGCGTTTCGCTGAGCAAGACGGCGGACTTCGCGAATATCATCAATTCGGGTGTGCGTGCGGTGCGCGAGACGGATCCTTCTATCAAGATTGTGATGCAGCATGGACAGCCGCGCCCCGAGAAGGGCTTCGCGGATTGGTACAGCAAGATTCACGCGAATATCGACTATGATGCCATTTGCGGTTCCACCTACGGCACCACGAACAACGGGCAGGATTGGCGCGATATGTTCGGCTTGGTGGTCAAGAACAAGAAGGCGGTGTTGAGCTGCGAATATACGGGCGAACGCACGGCCCTCGTGAACTCGGTGTTCTACGAATTTGGCGACCTGGGCTGGGGAACCTTCGTGTGGGAGCCGACCCGCTACAGCAAAAAACCGATGTTCGATCGCGATGGCCAGAAATATACGGCGAACGCGCGCCTTAGGGAATTGCGCGATATTGCGAAAAAATACAACGCGACGCTCCCGGACTGGGTGCAGGTCGGCAAGGCCGTAAAGAAGTACAACGTGAAGACGACTGTCGCTTACGGCGGCTCGATTGCGCAGAGCATCGAGGGTAGTGAAATTGCGGAAGGCAGCAAGGTGACCTTTACCGCCGTTCCGCAGGAGGGTTGGGAATTCGTGGCGTGGACCGGCGACAACACGGGTAACGGCAAGGAATACACGGTGGCAAGTCTCGGCAAGGATGTGAATTTGGGCGCGACCTTCAAGTTCGTGGGCAAGGATTCGCTCAAGTACGAGGCGGAAAACGGCGTGTTCAACAAGACGGTTCTCGAGTCGACGCACGGGGGCTTTTCGGGCAAGGGCTATGCGAACCTTGACAACGAGGTGGGTTCCTCGGTGACGCTTTCTGTGGTTACTGCAGGCGAGGGCGACAAGGACGTGAAAATTGTATTCGCGAACGGCTCTACGGCAAATCGCCCGGTAAGTGTTGCGGTGAATGGCAAGGTGCAGGTGGAATCGGTGGACTTCGAATCGACGGGTGCCTGGGAATCGTGGGATTCTAGCGTGGTGACGCTCAAGTTGCCTGCGGGTGCAAGCACCATCACTATCGCCTCGCTCACGAAGGATGGCGGCCCGAATATCGACCGTATCGAGTTCGTGAATAAGAATGCGGTAATCCCCGTCAATCCCGGCGACTCGGTGGTAGGCGACAGCGGCACGACGGTACTCCAGAGGATTCCCGTGCGTAGCAATACGCTCCGCAATGGTAGCCGGAACTTCTTGGTGAACGGACGTTCTGCAGGTGCCTTGAAGAACCGTTCCGGGAAAATTAAGGTATATTCAAGGTAAGTGTTTGAGGTGTTTATGAAAATGAAGCGCATGTTGTGTGCGGCCGTGATTGCCTTGGCTGCAGCGGAAACTTTCGGTGCGGTCTACTACGTGGCCCCCGACGGAAAGAATACGAACAAGGGAACAAAGGATAGCCCCTTCGCGACCCTCAACAAGGCGAATTCCGTAGTGAACGCGGGCGATACCGTCTGGATTCGCGGTGGAACCTACTTGCATACGGACACGAACTATGTGAAAAACGACAATATGTTCGCGGGCATTCACTTGACCAAGAGCGGCTCAAGCGACAACAAGCGCATTCATTACCTCGCATACCCGGGCGAAAAGCCGGTCATCGACTTCAGCAAGATGCCGATTGCCGACGGTTCGAACAACATAAGGTACACTTCGGGTATCCTGATTCAGGCGCAGTACCTGCACCTGAAAGGACTCGAAGTCAAGAACGTGCCCATGAAGGGCGAATCTAACGTGGGCGTGTACATTTCACGCAGCAAGCATATCTTCTTGGAACTGATGGATAGCCACCATAACGGCGGTTCGGGATTCTTCGTGAACGAACGCGGCACGGGAAGTGCGGGCGGCCACCTGTTCTTGAACTGCGACAGTCACGACAATTACGACCCCAACGGGCGCCAGGGAGACGGACAGAATGCCGACGGCTTTGGTGTGCACTACCAGCAGGGTGGCGATACGACGAAGTTCATCGGTTGTCGTGCCTGGTGGAACAGCGACGACGGCTGGGATTTTATTAGCCAGGAATTCCCGGTAGTCATCGAGAACAGCTGGGCGATGGGCCATGGCTACAGCAACTACGGTACAGGCAAGCCGAAGGATGGCAACGGCAACGGTTTCAAGGCGGGGAGCAGCAAGACGGGTGTGCGCCACACCATCCGCAACTGCGTCGCCTGGAAAAACAAGGCGTCGGGCTTTTACGCAAACCACAGCAGCGGCGGTAACGACTGGTTCAACAATACGGCCTACATGAACGGTACTGCGTTCAACATGTGGGCGAGTACCTGGGATGCAAATGACAACCGCACCGACGGCGTCGTGCTCAAGGGGAGCAAGGCTCACGTGATGAAGAACAACATCGCCTTCCCAAACAAGACGGCCTACATTGGCGGTGAATATGCGGCGGGCGAATACAATACCTGGAACCTGAACATTACCCCGAAGGAATCGGATTTCGTGAGTGTCTCTGACCCGAGCATGACCGTGACGGGCGAGGAACTCGGGCCTCTCGGTGGTGCATTCGGCCCGCGCCAGGCCGACGGCAGCCTTCCGGATATCGACTTCCTGAAACTTGCGAAGAACAGCCAGATGATTGACAAGGGCGTGAATGTGGGGCTCAAGTACGAGGGCGAGGCTCCGGATTTGGGTGCGTACGAATACGGCTATGTGGCGCCTGTTATAGTGCCGGTCGATACGTCGGTTGCGTCGGCCGATTCCAGCACCACGGCGCTTGCAGCAAGTCCGTTCGCGTTCGCCGCGGCTGTAGCTTACAATGCTTCAACCCGCACCTTGACCGTCCATCACAACGGTTTGGGCAAGAGCGTGCGCATCTACACCGTGGGCGGAAAAAATACCTATGAACAGAGCCTCGGCGGCACTTCCGCAGAAACCATGGTCTTGCCGGCAAGTATTGCAAATGGCGTGTACTTTGTGCAGGTGGTGATGCCGCACAGTGTTTCCAATGCCCGTGTGCAAAAAATCAAGGTCACGGAGTAAAAAACTCAAGATATAGGGAGTGAAATATGAAAAACTTTATTGAAGAACTTGCCTTCATGCCTGCAACGATATTTGCCTTGACTTTGCCTTTCAGTTTTGCGTATTCTGCCGATAGCTACAAGTTTGATTTTGGGGATGGACCCGTTGCTGCGGGTTATACCCAAATCAAGTCGAGTACCAAGTTCTCGGAATCGCAGGGCTATGGCTTTGAATCGGGAACGGTCAAGTCGGTGGATCGCCTTTGGGACGATGAACTCACCACGGATTTTTTGACATGCTCAGGAGAAATGGTGTTCTCTGTGGTGTTGCCCCAGGCAAACTACGAAGTGACCGTTACTTTTGGCGATGGTGAAAATGATGCCGAGACCACCATCAAGGCCGAAAACCGCAAATTGTTATTCGACAGGGTGACGACCGCGGGTGCCGTATTCTCTACACAGTCCGTTTCACTCCGCCGCATGGAAACCAAGAGTATTGACGGCAGCGTGACCATGAAGATTAAGGACAGGGAAAATGGCTATAGGACTTGGGACAACAAACTCACGTTTGTCATCAGCGGAAAAGCCCCTGCCGTGGCGGGTATCGAAATCAAGAAGAAACCTGACGTGACGACCCTGTGGCTTTGCGGGAACTCCACCGTGGTGGACCAGCTGACGGCTCCATGGTCGGGCTGGGGGCAGATGATACCTGGATTCTTCAAGTCTTCGGTTGCTGTTGCCAACTACGCAGAATCGGGCCTTACGGCTAGTGGCTTTTTGTCGATGAAACGCTTGGACAAGATCCTTGCCGAAGTCCGCAAAAACGACTACGTGTTTGTGGAGTTTGCCCACAACGATCAAAAGAATGCGAATGACGTTGCCAATTACGAGAATACGCTGAAGTCTTATTGCGACAAGATTAAGGCCAAGGGCGCTATCCCCGTGCTAGTGACATCGACGGCGCGCCAAGGGGAACTGGACCCTGCGACCAGCGTGGGCGGGCTCCCCGAGAAGATGCGCAAGTTCGCCAAGTCCAACGGGATTATCTGTTTGGATTTGAACCAGCGTACGGTGGAACTGCAAAAGGCGTTGGGCAGCGAAAAGTACCAACTCTACATGCACACTGCTAGCGACAAGACCCACTTTTGCGAATACGGCGGTTACGAACTTGCGCGTGCCATGCTCCTGGAAATCGAGGAAAAGATTCCGGCGCTTAAGCCGCACTTCCGTGATGACTACGAACCGCTGAATACCGCGAAGCCCGACCCGACGGACGTGTTGAGCCTCCCCAAGGACCCCATTACTGCTGGCGGCCTGATTAACGTTGACGAGGAGGTCCCCGGTGTGGAAACTCCCGTTGATTCGGTTTACGAGGAAGTGGAGGGATTGAGGAAAAAAGAGGTTCGGAGTTTGTATAAGGAAGGTTTACGGAAACAGTTCCTAATAAATGGCAGGGCTTATAGGGACCGTGCCAGGAATTGGAATCCAACATATACTCGCTAAAAAGTTCCCTATACCTCAGCGTCCTCGGGTTTTTGCCCGGGGACGTTTTGTGCATATATTCAGGTTTTGTCCACATTTGACTTTCGGGCGTTTAACATATATATTTACATCAAGGAGTTGGTTTATGAAATACTGGAGCAAGTATTTAATGATGGCGGTCTTCGCCATGGCGGCCCTTGCCGCAAATTCCATGGCGCAAACGAAGGTCGTCGTGGACCCTTCCAAAAAGTACCAGACCTTTGAGGGCTGGGGCTCTAGCCTGTGCTGGTGGGCTGTGAAGGCGGGCGCCTGGGACGAAGCGAACTACCAAAAGCTGGTGGGCGCGATTGCCGACCCCGATACGGGCTTGGGCTACACGATTTTCCGTTACAACATTGGCGGCGGAGACCAGCCGGGTCACAACCATTTGACCAAGGGCGATGGCGGTGGCAAGGTGCCGGGTTACAAGACTAGTGAATCGGGCAGTTACGACTGGTCGGCGGATCCGGGGCAGCGCAACATTTTGATGGCGCTCAACAAGAGGGTGAAGGACCCGATTTACGAGGCGTTCAGCAATTCGCCGCCGTGGTGGATGACCAAGAGCGGTTGCGTGTCGGGCTCGAACGACGGCAGCGACAACCTCAAGGAAGATTACTTTGACGATTTTGCCGAGTACCTCTCCGAGGTGGCGAAGCACTTCAAGACGGAATGGGGCGTCACCTTCCGCACGGTGGAGCCGTTCAACGAGCCGAGCGCCGGCTGGTGGAAGGCGAACGGCGACCAGGAGGGCTGCGGTTTTAAGAACAACCAGTCCAAGATGATTGTGGAGCTGGGCAAGGCGCTCAAGAGCAAGGGGCTGTTCCCGGAGACCATGGTGAGCGCCGCCGACGAGACCTCGATTAAGCAGGCTCATGACCAGCTGGGCAACTACACTGCCGAGGCGCTTTCGTACCTGGGCCAGGTGAACACGCACAGCTATTCGGACGGCAGCTACCGTGCGCAACTGTATAACCGCGCCTTTGCCCTGGGCAAGCGCCTGTGGCAATCGGAGACGGGACCGCTGCACAAGAGCGGTGACGAGAACATCACGCTGTGGATGGCGAACGTGATTATCCAGGACCTGCGCGACATGAAGGCAGAGGCGTGGATAGACTGGCAGCTGGGCGACCCCGCCGAGAACTGGCGCACCTTCGCCATGAACCACAGCAAGCAAACGTTTTCGTATGGCCCGCGCTATTACATGCATGCCGCATTCAGCCGGTTTATCCGTCCGGGCTCCCGCATTATCGCAAGCGACAATGGCAATACATTGGCGGCGCTCAGGCCCGACGGGGCGCTTGTGATTGTGGTGCGCAACAGCGGTTCTAGCGACGTGAATTACAGTTTTGACTTGAGCGGGTTCGAATCGGCAGGCTCGACGGTGAAGGTCCACCAGTTCGCCTTGCCCGGGAGTCTCAAGGCTCTCTCGGATTTGAAGGTCGCGAACAAGGCGATTGCCATGACGGCCCCGTCGAACACGGTGACGACGCTGGTGGTGGCCGACGTGGACCCGGGTGCGGGCGGTCAGTGCACGCCCAGCGACTTGATTCCCTACGTGAAGGTGCATGACGGCGGTTGGAACGAGACGACCTCAGTGGAACCCAACAAGGGCGATTCCCTGGTGATTGGCCCGCATCCCTATGACGGCGGGCGTTGGCTGTGGTCTGGCCCCAACGGCTTTAGCTATGCGGGCCGCGAAGTGCGCTTCAAGAACATGGACGGGACCATGAGCGGCGTTTATACGGGCACCTACACCAATGCGGTGGGCTGTGAAAGCTCTGTGGACATCAAGGTGGTGGTGAACGACCCGGACCACCCCTACGTGGAGCCCGACACCTCGACGACAGGCATTCGCGTTGCCCGTCGTGGCGCCGAATTGGAATTGACTGCCCCGCGTCAGCAACTGCATGTGAACGTGTACGACATGCAGGGAGTCTTGGTAAAGCGCCAAGAGGTGGTTGGCTCGGCCACGCTCTCACTCCAGGGATTGCCTCGCGGCGCCTACCTTGTACAAGTTCGCAATAATCGCGGTAAAACGCTCTTACAGCGGATGGTACATTGATGGATAGTTTACTGATGGTTGTATAAAAAAGTACAAACAACATAAGGTAGAATTTACTATTATTGCGGTTATGATGAAAAGAATACACATAACCGCATTTTTAATTGTCGTCACGATTCTTGCCGTGGCGTTCTTTGTTCGCGACTGGTATGTATTTTACCAGTGCGGTGCCGTTGAACAGTGCCTGGTGGATTCCAGCCATTTCCAAAATTATGCCAAGTTCGCTGTGACGGCAATTATGACCATTGTCGCCCTCTTTATTGGCAAGGATGCCTTGTGCAAGCGGGATCGCCGCTTTTTGCAGCTCAGCTTTGTGTTCGCCCTGTGCGCGGACTTTTGCCTCAAGATCCTCCACAATGTGGCGAGCCTGTTTGAGCACAGCGGCGACTACACGCTGCTCGGCATTTGTTTTTTTATGGTGGTCCAGGCGCTGTTCATTTACAGGCATACCCGCGAGAGCGATGACGACAAGCATACGCCGGGCATTATTGTGGTGCCGTTCGTTGTGATGTTCATTTGCAACGCGCTCCACTTGTTTGGCGTGTTCGGCGGGCCGACCATCCCCACCGTGGCTACCTACGGCGCCTTCCTCATTTGCAGTTTGATTGTGGCGTGGCAGGCTCCCAAAAAAGGCTACTTCCCGGCAAAGAACGCGCGCAATATCAAGCGCGGCATGATTCTATTCTTTTGCTGCGACGCCTGTGTGGGCATTTCCTTGGCGACCGGCGCCGACCACAGCCTGCAAGAGATCGTGGCGACCGTTGCCAACAACTTTGTGTGGTACTTCTACACGCCGGCGCTAATACTTTTGGCCCTTAGCGGGTATCGCCGCGACAGGTAGTTTTGGCCTGGGGGCAAGTCCTAAAAAAAGACGCTCGGTCGATTGACCGAGCGCTTTTTTTTAAAGGTTAGGCACACAAACACGGTGGAACACTCGAAGCTACTCATCTAAAATGGATAGCAGTGCCTTGGGATTTCGTTTTTCGCGTCGAAGCGCGCCTAAACTTGACCACAAGAGCAACGAGCTGTTTTAATCTTGTTAGATCGGGCGTTAATCCGTGAGGTGCCTTGACTATAATATATTCTCGTTCACTCAATAAAACAAGTATTTTATCGCTAGATTTTGCACTTTGTTTGTCACTTTTGTGTAAAACCTTGATTTACCCCCATTCCTTGGAGTGGTCGATCCCCTCCTCGAGCAGCGACGTGATGTCCTTGATCCCCTGGTCCATTTGCTCCTTGAGCACCTTGGCCTGGTGGAGACGCTTGCGCAGCTCAAAGATTTGCTGGCCCATTTCGAGGGCGAGCAGGGCCATGCGTTTGCTGGCTTCCAGGTTGTACTTTTTGTAACCTTCGTAACGCTCGGCAATGTAGTCGAGGATTTCCTTCAGGTCCGCGTCAGACAAATCTGTACGGATCTGAAGCCGTTCCGAGGCGACGGTCACGCTTAAAGGTCTGTGAGATTCGAGTTCTGGCATTATCGCATTCCTACGCCGAATGGATCATCGTCCATCAGCATCCTTATCCGAAAAAATTTGTAGACGAGCCTCCATTGCTCGTCGAAAATAAATCGTTGTCCTTTTCATTGGCGCCATGAACCTCAATGGGTTCGTCCTCTTCGTCTTCAGAAATCTGGTTGAAGTCGAGGACCGGTTCGTCGGGGTTGATGTCTTCGGAAATTTCTACGGAGGGTTCGGGGGTCGCGGGTTCGGCGGCGCTCTCGGGTTCGGCTACCGGCTCTTTGACGGCTTCCTGGGCAGGGGCTTCTTCGGCCGGCGCAGGTTCTTCGGCGACGGGCTGTTCCTCGGCGGGTTGTTCCGCGGTAGGCGCCTCGGCTGCAGGGGCAGCGGTGCCGTCCAGCGTAAATTCCGTACCCAGTTCCGTCTCGATGGTGGAGAGAAGCTGCTTGAACTTTTCCTGCGCCTCGGTGATCTCTTCGCCCTGCGCTTGGATGGTCTCGTTCAGCTTTTCGATGCAGTTGACTTTTTCGGTCAGTTCGGCGTTGAGGCGCTCGATTGCCGCATCCCTGCCGGCGATTTGCCCGTTGAGGCTCTCGATGTTTGCGACCTTGCCGGCGAGCTGGCTGTTGAGGCTGTTGATGATGCCGTCCTTTTCTTCAATCTGCATGTTCATCGACTGGATCTTGGCACCGTTTTCATCAATCTGCATCTTCAAGAAGTCGACCTCTTCCTGCTTTTTGTTCAGGGCGTCGTCCTGGGCGGCGACTTGGTTCGCGCGGGCGTCCAGGGCGGCCTTGCAGTCCATGAGGTTTGCGTTGGCGGTTTCCAGGAGCGTATTCTTGTCCTGGAGTTCGGCCTTGGCCCCGGCAAGGCTTTGCTTGAGGCTGGCCACTTCTTGGCGCAGGCCGCGGACTGTAGCGAGTACCCCGTCGACCTTTTGCGAAAGGAGATTGATGTTATCTAGATTCATTTAGTTACTCCGTAATTTCAGGGGGTATGGTATACCTATAATAAGATATATAAAAAAACGGACGGGGTAGATAGAAAAAAAATGACTATAATTCTACCCATGGTTCCCGTTTCCGAGCACATAGAGCGACGCTTGGCGGAGCTCCCGGCCCTGCCGGGGGTTTACATTATGCGCAATGCCCAGGGGAAGATCATCTACATTGGCAAGGCGAAGGTCCTCAAGAACCGCGTGCGCAGCTACTTTGACGGGAGCGACCACAGCGGACATAGGGCCGCCACGCTCATGCTGCCGTTTATACGGGATATCGAGTGGATTATTACCGAGAGCGAGGCCGAGGCCCTCATTTTGGAGGCCAACCTGGTGCGCAAGCACACGCCCAAGTACAACGTGGAACTCAAGGACGACAAGCATTTCCCGTACTTGGCGTTCTCGGTCCACGAGCCGTTCCCCAGGCTTTTTTTGAGCCGGGCGGTTCACAAGGACGGCTGCCAGTACTACGGCCCGTACATGGGTTCCCGCATGATAGCCCAGCTCCAGGATATCGCGGCGAGGCTGTTCCAGATTCGGGAATGCTCGCTCAAGCTCCCGCTCGCCAAGCCGGCGCGACCCTGTCTCAACTACCACATAGGCCGCTGCAACGCCCCCTGCGCCGGGCTTGTTACGCCCGAGGAGTACCGTAAGTCGGTAGAGCAAACGCAAATGCTGCTGAACGGCAAGCGCGACGACCTGATTGCCCTTTGGGAGCGCGAGATGCTGGAGGCGAGCGAGCGGCTGGATTTTGAGACCGCCAAAAAGAGGCGCGACGCCATCCAGGCGCTCAAGGTGACGGGGATCCATCAAAAGACCGACGTGACCGACGCGAACCTGTGCATGGACGTTTTGAGCCTGCGCCGCAACGGCAGCATGGCCGCCGCCGTGATATTCGAGTACCGCAACGGCGTACTTTGCGGTCGGCGCCATTACCGCCTCGACTGCAAACTCGAGGAGAACGAGACCGAAATTTTGCAGCAAATGGTGCTGCAGTGGTACATGGACGTGGACTTTGTGCCCGGCGAAATCGCGACCGACGTGCCACTCCCCGACGACGCCGAGAGTTTGATGCAGGCGCTTTCGACCCGGGCGGGCCACAAGGTTACGCTCACCAACCCGCAGCGCGGCGAAAAGCTGGGCTTCCTCAAACTGGCTGGGGCGAACGCCGACATGATTTTGGTCGAGATGCGCGCCGAGATCCAAAAGTACAGCGAAATCGACGGCAGCGTGTTTGAGCTCCAGCGGGTGCTGGGCCTCAAAAAGACGCCCTTCCGCATCGAGTGCGTCGACATTTCGCACTTGAGCGGCACCAACACCGTGGCAAGCCTGGTCGCCTTCAAGAACGGCCGGCCCGACAAGGCGAACTACCGCAAGTTTATCATCAAGACCGTGGAGGGCGTCGACGACTTCGCGAGCATGCGCGAGGTCATGACCCGCCGCATTAGGCGGCTTGAAGAAGAGGGCACGCCCATGCCCGACCTGTGGGTGTGCGACGGCGGCAAGGGCCAGGTGGACGCCACCATGCAGATTCTCAAGGAACTGGGGCACGATCAGGACCTGCCCCTGATAGGCCTTGCCAAACGGCTCGAAGAGATTGTGTTCCCCGACGACCGCAAGAGCATTGTGCTGCACCGCACGAGCCCCGCGCTCAAATTGCTGCAGAACGCCCGCGACGAGGCCCACCGCTTTGCCATCACCTACCAGAGGAGCAAACGCAAAAAGGACCTGGAGGTGGAGTGGCTCAAGATTCCAGGCGTGGGTCACGAGACCCGTATAAAGATCTTGAGCAAATACAAAAGCGCGGAGGCCTTTATGCAGGCTCCGCTCGAAGATATCATTGATTTGCTGGGGAAGATCCGCGGCAGCAGGCTCCGCGAGCAGGTCGCGAAGTACGTTGCCGAGTAGTGGTTATTCTTCGCCTTCCTTCTTTTGAATGCAACGGACGTTGTAGGCGCGCTCGCTGGCGGAACCGCTCTGGAGCTGTAACGTGTGCTTGTCGGTGTAGTCTTCGATGCGCCAGGAGTTGAACTCGCCGTTGCTCTCGACCCAAATGTAGCCCTGCTCTTTTTCAAGGCCGTAGCTGGCGTTGTCGCCTTCGATCTTGAAACGCCCGCCAACGGTCCACCAGGTGGTGTCCTTGGCAGCGGCGGCAGCCTGGACTTCGTCGACGGTCGGGAGTCTCCAGCCGCCGGGGCAGGCGTAGGATGACGCCGCGGCATAGGTATAGAACGTGCCGTACAGGTCGCAAACATCCTTGTCGTCGCCGTTCGTGGTGCAATAGGAACCGGTGGGCGATTCGCGTTTGATGTTCTCGGACATCCAAAGACGGCCGGCCACGGTTTCAACAGTGTACGTCTTGTTGTCGCGGACGTCGGTCATCTTGTTGCCTTCGACCTTGGCTGGGTCTTCTTTTTGGACCTCGATGGTAATGGCGCCTCCGCCCACGTCGGAACTGGACTGGGGGGCTTGTTCCGTGGAGGAGGAACTGCGGGGGTAGTTGGCCTCGCAGCCTTCGGTCCAGCAGAATACTTCGCCACTACTCATGTAGGGCTTGTCGTAAACGTTCGAGCTGGCAGAGATATAGACCGGTTTGTGGATGGTCGTATCGTTATTGATTACGGAATCCCTGATTACGGTGGAGTCGCCCGGATCAACGTATGTTGTTTCTGGAACAGCAGTTGAGGAAACGCTAGTCGGAAATTCATTCACTTCCATGGCTGCTGACGGAGTATCAGAAGAACAGGCCGTAAAGGCAGAAAACACACCCAAAACGCCCATTAATGTAATGATTCGTTTCATGTCCCCAAATATACTTTACATTTTACGGGGTTAACAGAAAAAAGTTTTTTACTATTTTTTTTATCACTATGAGCAATGTTGAAATTTTCGACACCACTTTCGCCATGACCATCCTGGTTATAATGGCTATCTGCATTCCGGCCATCCTCCTCCTTGCCAACTGGTTCCTCCACCCGGGCAAAATTAAGCAGGTTTTGATCAAGGGATCGTCGTATGAGTGTGGCCTAGCTCACGTTTCTGGTACCGCCAACGAGCGTTATCCGGTCAAATATTACATGGTCGCCATGCTTTTTTTGGTGTTCGACCTCGAAGTGGCGTTCCTCTACCCGTGGACAGTCCAGTTCTTGACCGGCGGTTGGGAACTGCTCTTTGTGCTCCTCGGCTTCCTCGTGATTCTCGAAGCGGGCTACACCTACCTGTACAAGAAGGGCGTACTCGACTGGACGAGCATCAAGGACTAAATCAAGAAATTCTATTTCGCTAAAAGCACGGACTTCGACCCTAGGAGTCCGTTTTTTTTGCCCTAAAGGGATTAAAAGGCTTCCCTCAGGTAAAAGGTGAGCCCAATGTTTTTAAAATCCACAAGCGAGAGGTCGGCGCGGGCGTAGAGCCTTTCGTTCATGTTGAGCGCGAGCTGCCCCCCGAAGCCCACTCCCGTGTGCCACTGCTCGCGCCACAGGTCGCTAAAGTATTCGCCTGTTTTGCCGCCTTCAAAAAAGATGTTCCCTGCGAGGCGCCAAAAGAGCGCTTTGCGGAACTCGGTTTGCAGGAACAGCGCCTGGTTCCCGTTGAAGTAATTTGTTTTTACGCCGCGGAATCGTTTGACGCCATCGGCTCCAGCCAACATGTCGAACGGGGCGTTGCCGTTGACGCGCTTCCACATGCAGCCCACGGCCATCGAGGTGTTCCATATAAATTCACTGAAGCCGCGCAAGTCGAGTTTTGAAACGCTGTAGTCAAAGTCCCCCAGCGTCTTGGGGTAAATGTCCTGTTCCCATTGCGCAAAAAAGCCGTGGCGGGCCCAGTTGAGGTTGTCGCGCGTATCGTAGGTGAGGTGGTAGCCCACGCCGTTGCGCCAGCCGTCCACGTCGCCGGGGTACACGATTTCGCCCTCGTAGTCCTCGTGCTTGAAGGTGCTGTTGTTGAACTCGAAGTTGACCCCGTACTTGAAAGCCGAGAGCTTTCGGGGCAAGAGGAAGTTGGTTTCGAGTTCGCCCTGCGTGTAGAACGTGGAACGCTCGAATTTGCGATAGTCGTCTATGTCGGGGTCGTTGCCGAACCCGTAAAAGCGCCCCGTCCAATTTTCGTAAAAGAAGTAGACTTTGCCCGAGAGCTGGTCGTGGAACAAAAAGAACAACGGTGCAATGGAGGCCGAGTACTGGTCCTCGGTGGTGGCGTAGGCAATAATGTCGAGTTCACTGGTGCGGCCGCCCTTGAAACTGGGCTTAAAAAAGAAGTTGCCCATGAGTCCGTATTCGAACTTGGTCTCTTCGGTGTAGCCAACTACCGGGATTATGGCAAAGCGTTGGAAGTCGTCTTCTTCGGTTTGCGCCGGAGCGGGCGTGAACAAAGACGCCCCCGCGAGGCAAGCTGCAAAGACGATTTGAAAAAGGCGGCTCACAAGGGGTAATGTAGAAAATTCTAAATTGGGGTCATGCCCATTCTCTCTGCGCAAAACATAATGCTCCGTTTTGGCGGGCCGCCCCTTTTAGACAACGTTTCGTTCGACATTGAGCCGGGCGACCGCATTTGCCTTGTGGGCCGCAACGGCGAGGGCAAAAGTACGCTCCTCAAGATTTTGACGGGCGAAATGGAGAGCAATTCGGGCGAGATTGTTAAAAAGGCGGGCCTCCGCGTGAGCCGCATGATCCAGGAAATCCCCGCGCACATCGAGGGGACTGTCCGCGAGATCGTGATGGCTGGACTCTCGGCGGACGGCCAGCACAATACCCATGCCGAGGCGATTCTGGGCAAGACGGGTATTGATGCCGACGCTTTTTACGACGATTTGAGTGGCGGGCAAAAGCGTCGCGTGCTGTTTGCACGGGCCGTCGCCGAGGATCCGGACCTGCTTTTGCTGGACGAACCCACGAACCACCTGGATATCCCGGCGATTCAATGGCTCGAGGGGATTGTGACCCGTTTGAATTGCGCCGTCATGTTCGTGAGTCACGACCGCGCCTTTGTACGACGTACCGCCACCCGCATTTTTGAACTGGACCGCGGACGCGTGCGTTGCTGGGACTTTCCGTATGACAAGTTCGTGCAGTTCCGCGATCAGGCCCTGGCCGAAGAGGAGAAGGCGAACGCGTTGTTCGACAAGCGCTTGGCCGAGGAGGAAGTGTGGATCCGCAAGGGAATCCAGGCGCGGCGCACCCGTAACGAGGGTCGCGTGCGTGCGCTCATCAAAATGCGGCAAGAACGGGCCGAGAGGCGCACGCGCACCGGATCGGTGAACATGCAGATTACCGAAGCCGAGCGATCCGGGCGCCTGGTGGCTCGCCTCACCGACATCTCGTACACTTACGACGGAGCGCCGCTCATTAGCCATTTTACGACCGAGGTCAGCCGCGGCGACCGCATTGGCATTGTGGGCCCTAACGGGAGCGGCAAGACCACGCTCCTCCGCCTCATTTTGGGCGAACTCAAGCCCAACGAGGGCGAAGTGCGCCTGGGGAGCAACCTGCAAATCGCCTACTTTGACCAGATGCGCACCCGGCTGCGCGAAGACAAAAGCCTCGTCGAGAACATTGGCGACGGCCAGGCCTACATTACGCTGAACGGCGTTAAACGCCATGTGTTAAGTTATCTGCAAGACTTCTTGTTTTCGGCCGAGCGTGCCCGCGGGCCCATTAGCGCCTTGAGCGGCGGCGAACGCAACCGTCTTTTGCTCGCTTGCTTGTTTAGCCACCCGAGCAACGTGCTGGTGCTGGACGAACCCACCAACGACCTCGACATGGAAACGCTCGATCTTTTGGCTGAGCTCCTTGCCGACTACAAGGGGACCGTGCTCACTGTAAGCCACGACCGCGCCTTTTTGGACACCGTGGCGACGGGAATTTTTGCCATCGAGGAAAACGGCAACGTGTTCGAGGCGGTGGGCGGTTACAGCGACTACGAGGCGAACAAGAAGATGCGCGACAAGGAGACCGCTCGCGCAGAGCAGGCCCGTGAGGAGCAAACCCGTGCTCAGGTTGCCCGTACCGGGGGGAGTTCCACCGAAACCGCGGCCCCCAAAAAGAAGAAGCGCAGCTACAACGAGGAGCGCGAATACAACGCTCTCCCCGAAAAAATCGACAAGCTGGAGGCCGAGATAGCGGGCTTCCAGGCGGAGCTCGCCAAGCCCGAGGTCTACACCAACGCCACCCGCATTGTGGAACTTCAAAAGGAAATCGCCGACCGCGAGACCAAGCTCGAGAAGGCATACGAGCGCTTTGAAATTTTGGACGCGCTGGGCGGCTAGACCGCGCCTGGCAGACCGTCAACCGTTTTTTTTCGAAAAAGGGCCTGTTTTGGGGGCTTTTTGGGGCCATCCCGCAAAAACCGCCCCCTCCCCCCTCTTGTGTGACGCCCGTCAAATTGTTATTTTAATATTACGTGGTAAGGGGTCCGCCGCACAGGCGGTTTTAATCGGTTTTAAAGAAAGGAGTTCTTTATGACAGTTACAAAAACTCTTTTGACGGTAGCGGCCCTCGGTATTGTGGCCGGCTACACCCACGCCGCCACCGCTGTGGTGTGGAGCGACGAAGACGAAGCCACTTTCGAAACGGCATATTCGTACGTTTATGAGTATGGCACCAAGGCCACCGTCGATACGACGAACGTGAACGAAGTCAAGGTGATTGACTTCTCTGTTCCCACGACAAGCACAAATTCGGGCGCGGGCTACGGCATCGGCTGGAAGCAGACCTGTGACGAAAATGGGGAAAATTGCAAGGATTCCTACATCTCGCTTTCTGCGTACAAAGGCGCTTGCGTTACCTATAAGGCTTTGGCGCCGGTCCGTCTGGATTTTAAGCAATCCTCCATTAGCGACGGCAACTTTTACGGTGTCACCTTGCCGGCTTCGACCGGATTCAAGTCAACTTTTGTGGCTTTCGATGACCTGACCCAGGGCTGGAAGTCCGATGTAACCGTTAAGTGGAATGTGGATAGGCAGACCGGTGTCCAGTTTAGCTACAAGAGCGAGATGGCCAAGAAGTCCGGCATCGCCGAAAACACTGTTGAAGTTTCAAGCTTCATTTTGGGCGACAAGTGCGTTACTTACCCGCCAGCCCTTGTTGGTGACGCCGAAGGTGAGGCCGTCTTGAACGAAGGCGACACCCTTTCCATCAAGCTCTCCAGTATCTTTAGCGACAAGGATGGCGACGCGCTGGTGTCTGTTTCTTTTGCGGATCCCGTTGCTACGGCTCTTGTTGCAAAGGACCTCGGTTTGGGCGAAACGGTAAAAATTGTGGCTGTCTCCAACACCGATGGCGAGACTGTGGTTACCCTGACTGCCGATGACGGCGAACACGCTGCTGTCACCTACGAACTCGCCCTTACCGTAATTGACAATGAAAATGCTCCGGTGGCTGTCGACGACGCCTACTCCATGTCTGAAGACGATTCTCTCAAGGTGCTCGCCAGCAAGGGCGTGCTTGTCAACGACTATGATGCTGACGAAGATAGCTACACTGCGACTTTGGTTAAGGAGCCGTTGCACGGTACTTTGACATTCAGCGAAAAGGGCTCCTTCACTTACGTCCCCAATCCCGATTTTTATGGTACAGATGTATTTACCTACGAGATTACCGAGGTTGCCCGTACAGATGACTCCTATGAACCCAAGACCAGTGAACCTGCCACGGTGACTATTACGGTGAAGAACGTGGAAGACCCGGCCAAGGTTGTGGTCACTGACTCTACCATCTATGTCAATGACGAGGCGCAAAAACTCGGCACTGTTATTGAGGTGAAAGAGGACTTTGACGCGTTTGAAGTTTCCATTCCGACGGCGAATATTGTGTTCACTGACCCTGATGCGATAAGCGCCACCGGCATCGAAGTGAAGATCAAGAGCAACAAGGGCGTTGTCACAGTTTCTGAAGTGGGCAAAATTGCCAACGATTACATATTCGATGTGACGTCTGTCGCTAACGCAAACGGAACGGACACCCTCTTCTTGTTTGCCGCCGAGGGCAAAGATACGGTCGGCGTGAACATAATTATCAAGGTCAGTGCGGTGGACGATCCTCCACTTGCCGTTGCAGACTCCTTCAAGGCTCTGCAGGGGGCGGAATTCAAGACGACTGCCAAGAATGGCGTTCTGGCTAACGACAAGAACCCCGACAATGCCAAGGATACTTTGAAGGCTGTGCTGGTTGAAAAGCCCAAGAACGGCAAACTTGAACTTAAGGAAGACGGCAGCTTTACCTACACCTCCGACGCCGACTTTACGGGTGAGGATTCCTTTACCTATAAGGCAGTCAATTCGAAGAAGGTGGAGTCCGAAGAAACGACGGTGACCATTACGGTCGGCGAGAACTTGGTTCCCAAGGTTCTTGTTGCCAAGGTCGATACGTCTACGACGGAAGATGCCACCAAGAGTATCAGCTTCCTCAAGGCCATTTACACAAGCTGGTTCAAGAGCCAGACTGACGGAACGCTGACGTATTCTGCCAAGAGCAATGATGGCAAAATGACTGTGACTGTAACGACGGCTTCTATTACCATTAAGCCGGTCAAGGATTCTTGTGGCAAGGCTGTGGTGACGGTGTATGCGACCGATGGCGACTACACTCCGGCTGAAATGCAGATCGTCGTGGATATTGCTCCGGTGAACGACAAGCCTGTGCTGCTCAAGACGGATACGCTCTATGTGAAGAACATAGAGAAGTGGTCCGTGAGTGTTGATATGAGTGATTATGTGAGCGATATTGATGACGACTCTTTAACCTATACGCCCAATATGACTCCGGCTTTGTCTAAAAAAGTTGAAGCGGCTATCAAGGGCGATTCCCTGACGTTCTCCTTTGTTGAAAAGGCTACGTATGAAGAAGGCGAGACTTTTGCAATTGGTGTTAAGTCGGCCGATGCTGCCGGCACCTATGTGACGGTGAACTTCTTTATTGTGCTGGGCAAGGAAAACGCCAAGGACGGCATTGCCCCGATGATTGCGCAGCCCAAGGCTACCTGGCAGAATGCCGTGATGCAGAGCCACGGCAGCGTGGCTCTCCTCGACATGCAGGGCCGCGTGATGTGGCAGGCTAAGCTCCCGGTCTCGGAAGCCGACGTGCGTAACGCGAGTGCCCAGGTGCAGGGTCGTAAGATCCTCCGCGTCAACAACCAGACCTGGACGATTAAGTGACGCACGTAGTGTGTCAATAACGAAAGAAAGGCTCCGCAATGCGGAGCCTTTTCAGACCGTTTGCGCTAGAATCTGCAAAATAGGTGCAGGGCTGGCGCTCTCGTACCTATCACACCAGAGCTTCGGTGTCGAGGGCGATGAGGAGTTCCTCGTTGGTCGCGACGACGATGGCTTTGGGCGTGCCGTCCTTCGTGATGAGGTGGTTCGATTCCTTGCCGCTCTTGAGGTTCCTTTCCTCGTCGACCTGGTAACCGAGGAGCTTGAGGTTGTCGAGCGCCTGCTTGCGCACGTAGAAGCTGTTCTCGCCGATGCCGCCGGTAAAGACGATGGCGTCGATGCGCGGAAGGGCCATGGCGATGCCGCCGATTTCGCGGGTGAGGCGGTAGCAGAACACGTCGAGGGCGATTTGCGCCTGCTTGTTGCCTTCGCTCGCCGCCTGCGTCAGGGTGCGCATGTCGTTGGAAAGTCCAGAGAGGCCGAGGAGGCCCGATTCCTTGTTCACGAGCTTGTCGAGGCGGTCGATGTCGTAGCCGTACTTCTTGCTGATGTAAAAGAGGATGGCGGGGTCGAGGCTTCCGGAGCGGGTGCCCATGATGAGACCCTCGAGCGGGGTGAAGCCCATGGTGGTGTCGACGCATTTGCCGTTCAAAATGGCGGAACAGCTGCTGCCGTTGCCCAGGTGGGCCGTGATGAGGCAGGTCTCTTCGGGCTTGGTGCCAAGCACCTTGCAGGCTTCAGCAGTCACAAAACGATGGCTGGTGCCGTGGGCACCGTAACGGCGGATCTTATCTTCTTCGTAAAACTTGTAGGGGATGCCGTAGAGGAAGGCCTTTTGCGGCATGGTCTGGTGGAAGGCGGTGTCGAACACGGCCACCTGCGGGAGGCCCGGGAAGAACTTCATGGCGCATTCCATGCCGGTTGCGTGGGCGGGCTCGTGGAGAGGGGCAAAGAGCGTGATGCTGCGGATGTAGTCGATGACTTCTTGCGTCACCTTTTCGCTCTTGATGTACTTGCCGCCGTGCACTACGCGGTGGCCAATGGCTTCGATGGTGTCGGTGAGTTTTTGCGTGTCGAGGAACTTTTTGACCTGGTCCACGGCTTCGGCGTGCGTGGGGCAGTCGAAGTTGAAGTCGATCTTGCCTTCGGGGCCCTTCGCCTTGGTGTGGCCGTCAACGCCGATGTTCTCGACGAGGCCGCTTGCAATGGATTCCCTGGTCTTGGTGTCGATGACGGCAAACTTCACGGAGGAGCTGCCGCAGTTTAAAACGAGTACGCGCATGTTGAGCCTCTATATTTTATTGTTTGTTTCCAGCGTGGAAAAATAGGAAATTCAAATAAAACTAGATTTGGGGTTGATGTTAAAACGCATAGCAGAATTTGACAATCGGGTGTCTGTCTACTGGACAAATCGCCGTTTTTCCAAGGGAACCGAGAAACTCCTCAAATTTTACGTGCGCCTTGGCGACGGCTACATCTGGGCGGCGTTCGCGCTGTTCGTCTTCTTGAAGGTCGGCTGGGACCGCTTTTTGCCGATCCTCTGGCAGGCGCTCATGGCGCTCGCGGTGAGCCTTGTGCTTTACGAGGTGGTTAAACTCAATACCAAACGCCCGCGCCCGTTCGCGGCGAACCCGCAAATCAAGGCGGAAGTTCCGCCGCTCGACAAGTACAGCTTCCCTTCGGGTCACACGATGAACAACCTGGCGGTTGCGAGTGCCGTTTTCTTTTGTGTTCCCCAATATGGCTGGATCATGATTCTTTTGCCGCTCACATGGGGGCTTTTGCGCGTGTACTTTGGCGTGCATTGGCTCACGGACATTTTGTGCGGGTTCTTGCTCGGCATATTGAGCTTTGTGCTTGGGCATGTCATTTGGATAACGATTTTTTAGGGAATTGTGTCATTCTTGGACTTTGTTTTGGGAAAAGATTTTTTTGAGTCGCTGGCGAATGACGAGCGCGTGTTCCTCCTGATACGTCACGGAGAACGCAACCACATTACGCCTAACGACCCCGATTACGGCGCGCATGTGGGTCTTACGGAACGCGGTCGCGAGCAGGCTTTCTCGCTTGGCCGGAGCATCCCCGACGGCGACATGGTCTTTTTCTCGAGCCCGGTAGGACGCTGTATGGAAACGGCCCGTTGCATCGGGGAAGGGCACGGGCTTCGCGAGGTCCATGTGGAACCGCTCGGTTGCCTTGGCGATTTTTTCGTGCAGGACCAGGGCGAGTTCGAAAAGGTGCTGCGCGCCGGGTTTTACGAAGGCATTTGCGCATGGCTAGAAAACGAGACCTCGCAAGGGGCCCGCGGTACCCGCGAAGCGTTTTACCCACTGGCGAGCCGCTCCAGAGAGATGCTTTCGACGATGCTTTCGAAGGGTGTTGCACGCTTCAACATCTTCGCGACGCACGACGCCTGGGTGGTTCCGTGTCTCACACACTTCTGTAACATGCGTTTTACGCCCCGGCGCTGGATGAATTACCTCACCGGAATGGCCGTGGTGACTGGCCCGGAAGGCTGTGCGCCCCGCCGCATTGTTCCCGTGACTGGCCTTGAAACGGGCTGGCTGGAGTTCTAGATTCGCGGTTCCAAACAGGGGCCTGCAAAGGAGTTTCGCAATGCCGGAACAAGTCTTGACGCATGAATCGCTGGTGGAGTTTTTCGGCGAAGAGGAATTCAAGAAACTGTGCAACCACGAGGCGGGCCACGCGCTTGTCGCGTTCCTGTTCAAGCGCCCGCTGGATTACGTGAAGATGAACAATTCCAGGGAGCAGCCGGGCACCACGCACATCGCGGGTACGGAACTCGAGGGCGACGCGCATATCGCGATGGCGGGCCATATCGCGGAATTCCTGATGCGCAAGGATTTCAAGTGCGACCTCGACACCGTCATGAAGGAACTGCCCATGGAGCTCTACAAGAGCGATCCGGATTACCAGAAGTTCCAGGCGGCGTGCTACTATTTTCAGCTGGTCGAGACGAACGTGGTCGAGCAGGATTACAACATCCTGATGGCATGCCGCAAGGCCCTTTGTGGGATTGCCGAAGCGTTGAATCAGCGCGTGTACCTGACCCGCGATGATATCGAAAACATCCTGAAAAAAGCCTAAAAACCCCAAAAATACGATTTTTGGCAAGTGACATTTTTTGTCGCTCTCTTTTTGTATATTAATCACTGTGCTTATGCATATATTTACATACATGCATAGCGAATATGAAACAAATATTAGAAAAACACCAGGAGGTTTTCCATGGCAATCATATTCGACGATTCAAGATCTATCAACGATTACCTCAAGAAACCGGACTCCCATCCGGAATCGTTCGTCTCAATGTGCAAGCGGCAGGCGGCGGGGCTGAAGCTGATTAGCGACGAAATGGAAAAGGAGAGAAAAGAGCAAGAGGAACTGCACGAACTCCAGGAGAAGCGTTTCGAGCGCAAGAAGAAATTGCTGTTCGACAACCTGGACCTCATCATGCGCCACCGGGACGAAATCCTCGCGACACCGCGCTACGCGAACATAGACGCCCACTACGCCATCAAGGGCGGCGGGCTCTACGTAGGCCCCCTGCACACCTCAAGGGCGTTCAACATTGCAGGCAGCATCGTCAGGGTCGGCCTCAGGCTTGCGACACTTCTGCGCATCTGGGAAACCGACCAGTTCAAAGTCGAGTGCAAGTGCGGCGGAACGGCGGTCATCCGCAGCTTCACCGGGTCCCCGCTTTCGGGCAGTTCCCGCGCGACCGCATATTGCCCCGAGTGCAAGCAGGAAATTCGCGTCAAGAACCGTAGTTTCGGGCAGTATTTCTGGTTCTTGCAGACCAGCCTTTCCGAAGACGTCGAGACCGTCGCAAAGTCAATCATCGCCAAGTGGACGCTCGCCGAAGCGGAATACGAGAAGAAGGTCGAAAAGGGAAACTATAAAGACCCGAGACCCGGAGCCGAATTCCACGGCGACGGCGAGCCTTGCAATCTCGAAACGATGATTAACGAGTTAAGGTTGAATGAAAATGTCAATATTTGACATAAATTATTGGATAAATTTAAATTGCAAAAAAGGAGCAAATTATGACACTCGAAGAAAAAGTAAAAGAACTCTACAACGAGCTGAAGCCCAAGTGCCAAGCCGAAAACTTGAACCTGGATTGGGAAATCCATAAAGCCCTAAGGCGTTTTCGCAAGGAACATCCCGATCTCGATGACCAGTGGGCCCGGGAGGCAGAAGGATTAGGGCCAGAAGATTAACGGCACTCAACACCAGGAAAGGCATTTACAATACGAATGAAAAAATGTAAAATATGCAAAAATAATTCCTAATATACTCGTTTTCCACTAAAATTATATATATTAGGAATGAAAAACGTTATAATATGCAAAAATAATTCCTAAAAAGGGCGAAAAATGTTCAAAAGACAGGTCTATCTGGACAAATTGGTCCATTCCATCGGGAATGGTTTTATCAAGGTGATTACCGGAATTCGGCGTTCCGGCAAGTCCTTTCTGTTGAACACCCTCTTTTACGATTACTTGAAATACAATGTAACGGATGCAGAACATATAATCCGGTTTGCTTTCGATTCCGCCGAAGACCTTGAACGAATCGGCGAAAATCCGATTGAACTACAGTTGAAGAAAAAGCAGGTGGATCCGGCAAAATTTATGGACTATCTGAAAACGCATACCAAGGAAGGTGAACGGTATTTCTTGTTGTTGGACGAAATCCAGGAGCTGGGTGCGTTTGAGTCGGTCTTGAATTCGTATCTTCGGAAACCGGAATTTGAAATTTTTGTAACGGGGAGCAATGCGAAGTTTCTGTCGAAGGACTTGATTACAGAATTTGCGGGGAGAAGCGACCAGATTCATTTGTTGCCGCTTTCTTTTAGCGAGTTCATGGAAAATTTTTCTGGGGACAAGTACCAGGGCTTTGCGGAGTATCTGCTTTATGGTGGTCTGCCACTTGTGGCACAGGAAAGTAATGCCGAAAAGAAACGTCATATCCTGTCGAGTCTTTTTGATGAAGTCTATATTCGCGATGTCGTCAAGCGGAACAAAATCAGGAACGAAAATGATTTAAGGGACTTGATTGATGTCTTGTCTTCGTCAGTGGGTTCACTGTCGAGTGCAGAAAAGATAACGAACACCTTCCATAGTGAAAAGAAGTCCAAGATAACCCGCAATACCGTAGCGAAATTTATCGATTATCTGGAAGATGCTTTCATGATAAGTTCGGCTTCGCGCTATGACATCAAGGGCAAACGATATATCGGTGCTCCGAAGAAGTTCTATTTTGCAGACTTGGGACTCCGAAATGCGAGACTCAATTTTAGGCAGTTCGAGGAAACGCACCTGATGGAAAACGCCATATACAATGAACTGCTATATCGCGGTTTTAACGTGGATGTTGGCGTGGTGGAGCTAGCGCAAAAGAACGAGAACGGGTCTGTTTCCCGCAAGAACCTTGAAATAGATTTTGTCTGTAATCTTGGGTCGCAGCGTTACTACATTCAGTCGGCATTTTCAATGCCGGATAATGAAAAAAGGGCCCAGGAAATTAGGCCGTTCAAGACGGTTCGGGATTCGTTCAAGAAAATTGTCGTCACAAAGGATTTTGTGCCGGCTTTCTATGACGAAAATGGAATTTTAACCATGAACGTCATTGATTTCTTGATGGAACCGAATAGTTTGATTTCCTTGGGCTTAGATGCCAAAAGGAGCATAAGTTCCAAAATCTACGCCCCAAAATCCGTGATCGTGCTGTAGATGGTCGCGAGGGATAGAGGGTAAATGAATCCTTAAACTTGATATCGGAAATTCCGATATCAAGATGGGGAGGATCTCGGAAGCCACCCTACGCATTTACCGAGCAGGGTATTTACATGCTCATGACTGTTCTTAAGGGCGAGCAGGCGACAGCGCAGAGCAAGGCGCTCATCCGCCTTTTCAAACAGTTGAAGGATTACGCCGTATCGGAAGGCTTACTGCTCAATGGTTCGGGTGTCACTCCGCTGGCGCTGCAAACCGCCCAGAACACAAGGGATATTTCCGATGTATCGGCAGATGTCAAGGTTCTTTCTGGCGAGGTGCACGAAATACTGCGACAGCATGTTGCAGTTTTGGCCAGAAGGGTGGACAGCTGAAACGCTTATATGTCTTTTATCTGATCACTCCAAAGCTTTGGCCTTGCTTTCTTTACGAAGCTTTTGCAACGTTTTTTTCATGCTTTGTGCCGACGGATGTTCGTTGTCGCGGATATTCAGGACTCGTAATTTGGCTTGAATGAGGTCCTTTTCGATTTTTTCAATTTCCGTCTTGGCTTCGATGGAATTGATTTCATAATTGCTATAGAATACTTCTACTTTTAGGCGATCTATAAAATCGTTCGTTTCTTTTTTGGCCAGTTGATTATTTGCAACAATACTCGAAATTGTTTGACGTAAAGTTGAAAGGTAACCTTTCTCGACTCTCTTTTTATCGTGCTTGTCATTCACATGCCAATTAATTCTTGACCGCACGGACTCCTTTACGGCAATTCCCACATAAACACAATAAAATTCATCAAAACATTCAACGACATTTTCGCGAATAATTGTATCAAAATCAGCTCCCAGCTTCGAAAGAATCATCCTGAAATCTTTTTTATTCGCCCACCATTTGTAGTAACCGGGGCGGTTCTCTATTTCATTCAATTTTGGGGATTTTTCGTTATCGACGGGGCGAAGTTCCTTAGGTTCAAAAAAAAATCCATGCATCATTTTATTTTCCCCCATAAAAAAGAATTTGTCCCTTTTTTAGTTGAAAATCCAGGTCTCCAACTGGTGTAAATCTAGGCTATTAGCGCTTCATTGTCAAGTAGTTTCATGCTCTTTTC
>NZ_FQYM01000014.1 GCF_900141705.1 Fibrobacter sp. UWP2 | reverse complement strand
TTGTGTTTGATTTGTGGTTATTTCAAATCTAAAAATTGGAACATCCTATTTTTTTACCCCCTTAGTGGAATTTGCGAAAGAAAATATACGTTACCATCGTCCGCGGCAAAGGCCGGAACCATTCCTAACAAGAGAAGCGCGATTGCTCCCAATTTTTTCATAATTAACCCACGGGTTGGTCGAAGGATTAGTTTACTTTTTATCCTTACATTACACACACGCGACCAAATTTAGAAAAACTGGACAATATAACTTTTATTTTTCTTACAAACACAAGAAAAAACGGGAGAAAACCTCCCGTTTTTGTCTTTTTCGCCCCGACCTGGGCCTCAGGTCAGGCTTTTTTTCGTTATTTTTTCTTGCTATTCGGGCGTTTATAGCCGAAGGGCTTGAGCAGATCGTCGGAAGTCTTGCGAACGGCGCCCTTCTTCTGGTTCGGGTTGTTCCCCTGCACCGGGGGCAGCGTGCAGCTCAATTCCGACTTCAGCTCAACCTCTGTCTTGTAGACGTAGGCACCAGTCGAGTAGAGACGGCCGTTTTCGGCACGCACATAGCCTTCCTTATCGGGCTTCATTTCAAAGTACATGTTGAGCAAGCCGGCCTCGTCGACAAAGTCAGGATCGTTCAACTCCTGGGTAAACGTGAAGTAGTCCACAAAGGATCCCAGGGTGGTGAACACCCAAATCTTCACCTTCATCTTGGTGTTGTAGAGGTTCGCCTTGCTAATATCCTTTCCGTAGGAGCTGGCAAATTCTTCCGTGCAGTATTCCTTGGTGTACTCTTCCACAGACATCTTCTTGCCATTGGCGGCGTCCACGCCCTCGAGGTTGACCAAGCCGTCCTTGCCGACCAGGTCGTCCAAGGTTGCAAGGCCGCCCACAGAGTTGTACACCGGGAGCTTGACGTCTATGCCAAGAGTCGGGCCCAAGTGGTCATCATGTCCAGGATACGGAGCCGAGCCACTGCCGTCCTTCGTCTTGAAGGAGCCGCCAACCTTGGTTTCCACTTCCTTGTCCGTCTTCGGGTTCTTAATGGAAACCGCGAAGGTCTGTCCTTCCTCGGGAGCATTGTCGTCGCCATAGTATTCCGCAACCCTGTCTGCATCGGCAAAGGTCACCGGCTTCTCTACAGCGATCTCCACGTCCTTCGCATCCTTCATAATCACATACACCGTGTCTGCAGCCATGTTGCCAGCCTTGTCCACAAAGAAGCGCACAATCGTGTTCGCGCCTTTCTCGAGGCCCTGCACTCTCAGCGTATCCTGCAGCACAAAGTCGGCGCTGTCACCCGTGGCACTCACGTACCACTCCACCTCGGCCATGTTCGAGGTGAGCACCTGGTCATTCGTCGGGGTCTTGATCCAGACCAGCGGCAGCTTGGTGTCGAGAACAATCGAGAGCGACTTGGTAGCAGAGTTGCCGTACTGGTTCACGTAGGTATAGCTCACCTCGTAACCAACATCGCCGCTGGAGTTCTTCACCATTTTGCCCTTCTCGTTGACCGTGTAGGCAACGTTCACGGAATTCTTCTGCTTGTCTTCGTAGTCATAGCTAATCGTGTAGATTCCGCCGTCAGCGGATTCCAACGCATGGCCTGTAGCGGCGTCGGCCTGGAACGAAATCTTCACTTCCTTGCCGCCAATGACCTTCGTGTAAGACACGGTCATCTCCTCTTCGCCGCTCTCGCCCTTGAGGATGTCTCCGTCCATATTGGTGTAGTAGGTCACCGTCACGGTATCCCCGGCAAAAATTTCCTGGTACGACACGGCTATCTTCTCGCCGTTGATCGGCGTGCGCACTGCACCGCTCGGGTTTTCCTTCAACGGGAGCGTCGCATCGGCGATGGCGCCCATGGTATCGAACGTCTTGGACGGCACGCTGACCGTATCCAGTTTAAGCTTGACTGTAAAGGAGTCCTTGGACTTGGTCACCGGATCTTCCACCGTAACCGTCACCTCGTGATCCTTCGTATTCACAAAGAATATCGCGCTGTCCTTAGCATCGACCTGTTCCTCGATGGTGTAGATGTTCACGTCAAAGTCCGGATCGGTGGTCTTTGAAACCGTCACAATCGGAGTCGAGGTGCTCAGGAACACAATGAGCGTATCGGCGCCTTCCTCGTCGGTGGTGGGATCCTTGAACGTCTTGATGATGATGTTCTTGCCCTCGGTCAACGTCGTGTCACCCTTCATGAGCTTGCAAGACGAAGTATCGCCGCCGCAAGCCTTCCATTCCAGTTCAAGCTCGGAGAGGTTCGTGTAGATGGTGTCCTTGAGTACCTCGCACTTCTTTCCGCTCTTGTCCCAGCACTTTTCGGGGTTCTCGGCCTTCGTGATTTCAACGGTGGACTTCTCAAGCACATTGCCCACCTTGATAGTCACGGTAGCCACGTCGGTGTAGGTGCCGTCGCTCACTTCGACCTTCAGCGTATACACGGAATCCTTTTCGTAGTCCAGGTTGTCGATCAGCTTGATGGTACCGTCGCTCAGCACCTCAAACTTGTCCGTCTCGGTGAGGTTCTTGTAAGTGAGCGTACCGTATTCCGGATTCTTGGTGTCGGGATCGCTCGCCTTCACCTTGCCCACTTCGGTTCCCACGTCAACGTCTTCCTTCACAGAGAAGCTCTGATCCGACACGCTGGGAGGCTCGTTCACGTCGTCGATTTTCACGGTAATTTCCTTGGTCTCGGACACCCCTCCGGCATCCGTCACCTTCACGGTGATCGTCGTGTACTGGACTTCCTCGTAATCAATATCGGCATCCTTCTTTACCGTAATCACGCCATTGGAATCCACTTCCACGTATTCCGAAGTTCCCACGAGTTCAAACACCAGCTTTTCGTCATCGCCGTCCTCGTCAACAGCCTCAAGTGTATCTACAACCGACCCGCTTTCGCTGTTTTCTGCAACGGTCACCGTATCGGTTGTAATGCGAGGAGGCTCGTTGGCGTCCTTCAGCACGATAGTCATCGTGTCGATGGCAAAGAGCTCGCTGCCGTCCTTGGCAGGGTTCTTGTCGGTCACCTTGACAACCAAGGTAAACACAGTGTCGCCGGTGGCGGCACGGGTCTCGTAATCGAGTACTTCCTTGTTCCTGATCGTTCCGTCTTCGTCGATTTTGAACAAAGTCGTATCGCCGCCCACTGCCGAGTAAATGTGGATCTTCTTGCTTGCCGCCGAGTCCATGTCGGCAGAAACCACCTTGCCCACAACAGAACCGACATCCTTCTCTTCGTAGGCGTCAAAGTCCTGCGGTCCAACGATCGGGGATTCGTCCAAGTCGATCACACGGATAACCACGTCGCGGGTCGCCGTCTGCACCACATAGCCCTTGGCGTCCTTCCCTGTATCTGTGTCTACAACGACGCCGTCCGAGACCACCACGGTAATCTCGTAGCTGTCCACCCTCTCGTAGTCAAAGACCATGGGATCCTTCACCGACACCACGCCGGTGTTCGGGTCGATGGTAAAGAGACCGCTCGTATCCTTCGAAATCTCATATATAAGCTTCTTGGTCGTATCGGTGCAGGTCGCCCTCACGGCGCCCACAATCACGTCGGCAGGGTTGTTCTCGTCCACCGCGCCCTGGTTCCTTTTGTCCAGGTTCACAATGTTCTTGAGGGTATCGTCACCCACGATGATTACCTTCGACGTGTCGTCGATCACCGGGCCGTCGTCAACATCACCCACATTGATGGTCACTGTGGCGTAGGCTTCCAGCGGGTACGTCCTTTCACCCGTCACCGCATCGATCACATAGACCGAGGTGTCGCGGACGCGCACATCGAGCGTAAGGACGGAATCACTTTCGTAGTCGATCAAGTCGCCGTTCTTGATGGTAATGAACCCGCTCGCCGAATCCATGGCGAATATGGCAGTATCGCCGCCAACAACCTCGCAGATGTTGTGCTTTACGAATTCACGCTCCACAGTCTTGGCGTTAAGCGTGTCTATGTCGCCCCTGACCAGCTGACCCACAACGGCGCCCGTCTTCTTGTCTTCACGGACCTTGCTGGGGAGCGTCTGGTTCTCGATAGTCGGGCTTTCGTTGACGTCGTTGACGCGGACGCCAAAGTTCTTTGCAGTGAAGCCGCCATCCTTATCGTAAACGGTAATTTCAATAACGTAAACCTGTTTGGCCTCGTAGTCCACTGCGACACCATCTTTCAGCTTGACTACGCCCGTATTCTCATCCATTACAAACAACCCACTTTCGTCGTTTGTAATGAAGTAAGTCAAATCTTCAACACTGGTTTCGTCATCGGTCGCCGATATAATGCCAGCAAGATCGCCATTCACATTTTCGGTCACATTCAGAGTGTCACAAGAATCGTCAAACTTCGGAGAATGGTTGGGGTCATCGATATTTTTCAACTTGATGCCCACAGAAATCGTCGAGTTGAAGTATGCGACATCGCCATACTTAATCACCGCACCCTTGAGGTCAATGATGTTCAGGTTCATGTATTCATCGGGTTCGACAAGGCTATCGACTTTCACCCGGATCCAAGCCATGTTGGCGCTATCGGTGGGAACCAAGGATCCCCTGGGAATCAAAACAAGCCCAGTATCGATGCCGCAAATAGGCAAGTCTCCATCGGGGTTCAGCAAATCGTCGGGATCAGCACAACCGCCCATACCATACCTGGAATACCTACAGGTATCTGTAATCGTCGTGTCGATACGAACAACGCCATCCACCTCCACCGTATCGAAATCCATCTTGATGTGGTCGATAAATGAATAGCAATACTTGAATTTGACGTCAGTCAACGTAGTTTTGCTCAATTCAAACGGAACTGTATCCAACTTGTCCGATTCCACGTACTCACGCCCGGCAAAAAGGCTCGGGTCAATTTCGGGCGGGTCAAACGGCACATAGCGGAAATCACCTTGAATGTCGTGTTCGAATTCCAAATTAGTGGCCAAAACCTGTCCAGCCAATTTAAAATGCCCAGCAAGAGAAATCGTTCCCGCAGAAATCCACGAGCCCTGGAAATTCGCATTAACCCAATAATTCCATTTAATATCCTTTTGGGTGTAGAACAGCAAATCACCGGCATAATCGGAATTGTTCACCTTGTCGAACTCATTGAAATTGGTCAAATCCCACTTTTGTGTAGACTTGTTATAAACCGTACCTTTTTTAACATAAACTACTTGTACGTTGAAATTATTTACAGCATTTTGAAAGTTAAATCCATCTCTAGAATAAATACGGGTAAGTTTTCCACCAGGAGGCATCAAAATATACAAGTGCTTATTATTTGTACACGTTACATTAATTGATTCCGTATACAAATCATACATGCCACGCTCGCTCTCCACTACACTACTGTCGGGAGGAACATGGATAAAATAATCTTCTGGGCTACAAGAAGTCATTTGAATGGCAGGTTCCCATGAATCGGGTTCCGGCCACACCGGTACAATAAGGTTGGTGTCCAACGCCGGGACTGATGCGGGACAATCAGCATAATCCCCTGCTTTTTTAGTCAAAGTGTAGCCATCGTTATAAACGTATCCCGTAAGCAACGCATCCCATGCATTGAGGCTACCATCATTGTATTGACTAGAAATAGTGCCGCCAACACACCAATTCCCTTCCATCACATTATTCTGTTGTAACGAAATCTGAAGGTCGTGAACAACTCGAACGGGACCTCCTGAAATGGTATCAGCCGAAGAGTTTTCAAATGACAGATTACCGCCAATAAGCGTAGGACCACCCAAATGGTGTTTTTGGTTTTTCACTACCATACTACCATCGGCAGTACCATTATAGCCAATATCATCAGCAATCGAGATGGTATTATTAGAAAAATCCAACTTATGGGTTCCCCACAGCTTGTACTTCATCAATTCATTCCATGCCGTATCCATGAGAGCGGAGTCAGCCTTGGTATAGGAACCGTCAGCACCGCGAGTGCCCACGTTTTCAAAGTACATGGGCCAAGACGACGCTGCAAAAGTCTGCAGCGCGAGCCCAAGCATAAGCACGGGCAAGAGCGTTAATTTGTATTCAACCGTTTTCATAGCCAAATCTCCTAATGGAGCAACATTCACTCTTCCTTATATTCCAAGTTGGAATACGCCGGAAAACCGATGTTGCCATCTTGTTACACAATAAATATACCCCTTTTGTTTACGAAAAGCAACATTCAGGGGCATTATTGTATTGTTTTTTTTAACAAAAACGTGTGATTTATATCCCCTAAACACGCACATTTTATCAACAGCGTAAAAATTGGTACAAAAAGTTCCGGACCGCCACTGGCAGTCCGGTCTGTTTTACTATTGAAAAAGGTCTACTTGGTATCGGGACGTTTGTAGCCAAACGGCTTCAACATGTCTTCGCTTACCTTGCGAACCGCGCCGATTTTACCCGAAGACGCATCCTTGAGCGGAGGCAGGTCGCACTGCAAGGTGGCCTTCATCGAAACCTCGGTCTTGTAGAGGTAGGCGCCGGTTCCATAGAGCCTGCCGCTCGCCGTGCGCACATCGCCGTTCTTGTCGGGCTTCATCTCGAAGTACAAGTTCAGCATGCCCGCTTCGTTCACGTAATCGGGGTTATCGAGTTCCTGTTCAAAGGTGAAGTAGTCCACAAACGAGCCCAGCGTCGTGAACACCCAAATTTTAACTTTCATCACCGTGTGGTAAAGGCTTGCACGAGAGGCATCGCCATTGAAGCTGGAGCGGAACTCGTCAGAGCAATGCTCCTCGACATATTCGTCCACAGGCATCTTCTCGCCACCGGCGGCATCGACGCCGTCCAGGTTCACAAGACCTTCGCCACCCAGGAGGTCGTCCAGAGTCGCAAGCCCCGACACGGCACTAACCACGGGAACCTTCGCCTCGACGGTGAGCGTCGGTCCAAGGTGTCCGTCCAGTCCAGGGTAAGGAACATCTTCGCTTCCCTTCTTGGTTTTAAAATCACCGCCAATCAAGGTTTCAATCTCGGTCCCCTTCTTGGGGTTCAAAATGGTAACGGCGAACGTCTGGTCCTTTTGGGGCGGGTTCACCGAATAGTACTCTTCCGCCTTGTCCTTTGTGACAAGCGTGACCGGAGTCTCTACAGCAATGTTCACGTCCTTCGCGTCCTTCATCACAACATACACAGTGTCGGCAGCTTTGTTACCGGCCTTGTCCTTATAGAAGCGGACTATCGTATTGGCGCCACGTTCCAGGCCCTGCGTGTTAAGGGTGTCCTGCTCCATAGCGCCCTTGCCGTCCATTTTGTCCACGGTCCACTTGACGTCAACGAAGTTCGAGAACAAAACTGCATCCATCTCCGGATCCAAAATTTCGACCTTGGGGGGGATCACGTCGAGCACCACACGGATGGTGCGGCTCGCCTTGTTGCCAAAGCTACTGGTATAGGTGTAGGTCACCTCGTAAGCAACATTGTCCTCGGCATCGTGTACCACCTTGCCCTTGGAATCGACACCATAGGCAACATTCACCGTCTTGCCGCTCTTATCGGTGTACTCGTACGACACCATGTAAGTCTCGCCCGCTTCGGTCTTGACCGGTTCGCCCGTCAAGGCGTCCGCCCTGTACGAAATCGTCACCGAATCGCCATTGACCACTGTCTTGTACGAAACGGCAATTTCGTTTCCAATGACCTTGCCGGTCGAGTCTTCCACATACGAGACCAGCACGTCCTTCCCTTTCACCTTTTCGGTGTAGGTCACCAGCACCAGGCTGTCGTTGTACGGCGTGCGGATCGCCTTGCTCGAGGGAGCGTCGTTCAGCATCAGTTTTTCACCCGCAATGTCGTTCATCGCCGAGATGGTACTTGAGCTCACAGAGAGCGTCTTCAGTTTCACGTCAATGGTAAAATTATCTGTAGAGTAATTGACCGTAGAATCCGTATAGGTGGCGTCAAATATGGGGTCGCGCACCGTAATCGTGAGCTTATTGCTCGTATCCTTGACATAGAACGAAGTGTCGTCCTCGGCAATCTGCTCCACAATCGTGAAGATGTTGTCGGCAACTATATCATCGACCTTTGCCGCCATATCGACCTGCGGCGTCCTGGTACACACATAAATATACACGTTGCGCGTCACGCATTTGTCCTTGGTCTTGTCGCAGTACTCCAAGACAACCACATTCAAGCCCTCGTGCAGGTTCTTGACCGTTGTATCGGGCTGCGGGATGCCATCGGCAGTCCACGAGATGGTCGCCTCGTTCTTATTGATGTAGATGGTGTCGGTCTCGGCAACGTTGTAGTGCGAAGGACCGTTTGGAACAGCGACTTCGGGGACTTCGATCTTGGAAGTTTCCATGACGTTGCCAATCTCGATAATCACCGTCGCGGTATCGGTGTAGTTGTCGGGATCCTTGACGAGCACGACGAGCGTGTCGTACTTGTCGTCTTCGTAATCCATCAGCACCTTCGAAGTAATAACGCCCGAAGAGGCTTCGATGGCGTACTTATCGGTATCGCCACCGATTAGAGACAACATATTCTTCAAAAAGTCCTTGTTGTTGTCCTCGTCGTAAACAGGCAAGGTTCCCACCTTGGAGCCCACGGGCTGGTTTTCGCCAAACACATACGACGTATCACGAATGGTCGGCGGCTCATTCACGTCAATCACGTTGATCTGCACCCCGACGGTATCCAAAGAAGTCCCCTTGGTCACTACGACCGACACGTAGTAGCCCTCCGGAGTTGCCTCGTAGTTGATGGTGCTGTCGGCCTTGACCGTGATTTTGCCTGTGGTCGAATTGATAACAAAGGTTTGCGTGGCATCGAGAATTTCGAACTTCGTGATGCCGCCATTTTCCATTTGCCCCACAACGTCATTGGCAAGGGAGTTCTCCTTGATGTCGAACATGACCGAAGCCAGGTTGATGGTCAAACGGTAGGGGTCGTCCGAGGTCGAACCGTCCTCGTTCTTGACAATCTTGTACGTAAGGGAATCGTACGGGGCGCCAAATTCATCGAGGGCGCCAGTGAACTTGAGCCCTCCCAAAGAGGCCACACTGATTACGTCACCCGCTTTTACCGGTTCGCCGTTCAACGTAAGCGAGTGCGTCGGCAAATCCACAATCATCACAGAGTAATCCGTCAATTCCGTCGAATCCGGGTACATGGCGGGGAAACTCGAAAGGACCAGCGGGCTATTCATGAATCCCGTAATCACAAAGTCCTTGCCCAAGGGGTTCTTGGGGATGTTGGTGATGCTCAAATCGTACTTGTGGCAGTTGCCAGAGCGGTCGCCATCAGGGTAAATGGCAGCCTCCAAATCGCAGACCCACAGTCTAAACCCTTCCTTATTTTCGGAAAGGGCGTCGTAAGCTGCGTGCAAAACAATGGGATTAGCAAGGGAGGTTTCCCCTTTTTCAAAGTACGACGAGGCAAAATCACCAATAACACTTTCGCCTACCTGAGAACAAACAGGAATGTCGGCATCGGCAAGATCGGTACGATGTGCATACATGTTCCCATCGGCCTTTGCCAAGGCTGGGTCGGTGGCAAAGAACTCAAAGCAGTAACGGAAAGGGACCTTCGTAGGAGAAGCCTTGTCGAGAGTCAACTGAATGTCATCGCCAACAGTTTCATGGTCTTCTCGCAAGTTGCGATGCGTGCTCACGACCTTGGAGGCGTTAAAGGGCACGTAGCGGAAGTCGCCCGCCTTAAAGTGCGCGTCAATGGAAATGTTCTTGGCCAAAAGCTGGCCCGAAAAACTGTAGTGCTGCATGAACTTGATGGTGCCGCCCGATATATAGGTTCCCTGGAAAACGCCCTCGATTGCAGGGAAACTAATAGTATTGGGAGAGTAGAAGAGAATGTTGCCCGCATAGTCCTTGTTCGAGACGACAGCGTTCTCTTCGTTCATGGTGACAATGTTATGCGGAGCACCGCCAATCTTAAGTTCGCCATCAATAAAAATGCGAACCACCCTGCCATTGGGAATGCGAATGTAGAGCGAATCATTCAAGTCGTTCAGAACAAAATCCCCTTCCACATGAATGTCGTAATAGCCTTCGCCCTCGGGAATATCGATGGTCTCTATCTTGTTTCTGTACTCCACAGCAGGCCAAACAGCATCAAACTGGTAACCGGTGTAATCAACCGTAGGGACGTCCAGGGTCTTGTCTATCTCGGGAATATCGGGATGGGAACAATCCCGTGTTGCATTGCCTTTTGTCTCGGCGCGTTCAAACTGATTATAACCCTGGTCGCTACAAACATAGCCTCGCCAGGTGACATTATTGCTGTTATAGGCGTTACCCCCGATAGAAATGGTACCGCCAAAATGGCTAGGACCAGTCAAAACAGAATCTGTACCCGTATCGTTCAAAAATCCACCGCCAAAAGCGAGCGGACCGCCAATGTCATGCTTGTCGTTTCTCATGACAAAGTCACCAGCAGCACTACCGGAATAGCCAAGCGAATCGTTGATGTGGATATCCTGGTTATTGAACAAGACACCTGCTTGGCCAGCCTCCCCCGTCCCCCAGAGTTTGTACTTGATCAGCTTTTGCCATTCCGCATTCTGCGAATCAAAGTCGGAGTCGACGTAGCCAAAGACAAAGGGGACAACCTTCGTATCGGCCGCATGCGAACACACTGCAGCCAAGAGCAGAGTTCCCAGCGACACCCAATTAATTTTTTTTGACCAAAACCCAATCATATTTTCTCCGACTCAGTGGTTTAAATCGCGTACGCCAAAAAACATTGGCATACCAACCAACTTCCCTATACCTTTATGTAAAATATACTTAATGTAAAGTTCGTTTATCACAAACCGGTACAAAATATCCCGTAATAACGTTTTTTCGTGATTTTTTTCTCATTTTTTCGGCCTATCTTGGCAATTTTACGTTTTTTAACTACATTGCAGGGTCCTAGGCCCTGCGCAATGACTATTTGCGGGCAACTCGCCAGGGCGAAAGCAGCAACGGACTTGCGAATTTTTATGTGCTCAGGTCGCCTAGGATTTTTTTTGCAACCCTCGGGTTGCTTTTTTAATTGCATCTCTAAGCTCTGATATGATTCTCTGGACCTTTCGACATACCAAGCCCTTTAACCCGCAGGACGTCTGCTACGGACGCCTGGACTTTGACGTCTCCCCCTCGTTCCCCGAGGAATCGTCCAAGGCCATAGAGGCATACCTCAAGACCGACGCCAAGCCGACCCGCCTTTTTTCGAGCCCACTGCTCCGCTGCCTGCGCCTCGCCCAAAAGGTCTCGGAAGCCACGGGGCTTGCCATCGAAAAGCAAAGCGCCATCCAAGAAATCAACTTTGGCAGCTGGGAAGGGCAAAAGCTCACCGCCGTCCCGCGTAGCGAGATGCGCGCCTGGAAAGAGGACCTGCGCGGATTCCGCTTCCCCGGCGGCGAAAGCTTTTACGACGTGGACGAGCGCGTCAAAAAATTCCTCGCCACCCTGGACGAACACGGGGAATACCTGTGGATCAGTCACGCGGGCGTCATCGCGGCACTCTACCACTTTGCTTGCGGTCTCCCCGACGAGGAATTTGTAGAGGGCATGTTCAGCTACGCCATGGTAAGCCGTTTCGAAATCAAGCGCGACACCAACGGAGAGTTCCGCGGCACCGTGACCAAGATTCACGACGGCATCCAGATGCCGCCACTCCAAATGGACTAGAAGTTCCAGTTCAAAAGCGCCTGCACGCCGCCCGACGTGGGGCCCAGGTTCGGGAGCAGGGCAAAGTGCATGGGGTTGTCAAAATCGCTCAAGAGGGCGTCGACCGCCGCATCGGCCAGCGAGTACAGATAAATTAAAGACATACCCCAAATGTACTGGTTTCGGTTTTTGCGGTAATAAGTCACACGCTCCACAATCTTTTCGTACTCCTCGGAACCAGGAGCCTCGTCGGCCATGGTGTGCTTGCGTTTGAGGTAGTAGTTCACCATGTGCTGCGAAGTGCGCATGCTGGTGGTGGCACCGATGATGCTCATGTACACAAGTCCCGCCTTGCCGAACTCGCCGTTGTACATTTGCCCAAAGCCGGGGATAATGCCCAAAAGCAAAGCCTTTTTCATGCTGCGGAGTTCCACACTGCGGTGATGGTTGTTGTACCAGATTCCAAAGGCGTCGAACATGCTGTAGAGATGCAGGCCAAACAGCCAAGCGTTCTCGGCGGTGCGCAAATCCTCCTGCTCCATCTTTTTGTCGGAGAGTTCGCGGACGCGGTTGGCATAGCTGTTGCGTTTTTCCTGGTAATACGGAAGGCTGTCGCGTTCGGTGTTGGTCATGATTTTTCTAGTCATGATGGCGACGGAATCCTGGAAGGGCTTCGCCTGTTCGTACACGCGATCCTTTTGGAACTCCTTGTTAAAATAGACTTCGTATATCAGCAAGCCCTCAATACCGGTAATGAACCCGCCCCGCACATAGTGGCCCGTGTAATACTGACCGCCGCCGGGCAAAAGGCTAAAAATCATGGTGAGGGCAAGCGAGTTATGCTCCGTGGGGATGTCCCACTCGTTCACCGTGAGCGTATCGATGGACTCAATACCCGTTTTGCCGGTCTGGAGGGCGATAGTCGCCGTCGAGGAGTCTGACTCGCCTGCCGCCGAGTCAGCTCCGCCCTGGGCAAAGGCGGAGACCGCCGCACACAGAGTGGCGAGCAGCATCGCTATCATAAACCGGTTCAACATGGCGCAGAATATAGAAAAAGATACAGAAGACAATATGGGAGCGCCCTCCAATTGGGACCATGGTTAACCGACGGGGATTTAATTATTTTTTCAAAAAAGTTACGGGTAAATTAAAATCTGTCACTTTTTGACACAAAATGATTCTAAATTATAGGTATGACAATGAGCAACGAGAACTTGAACGAACAAACCCGCGAGCTGGTGCTCGCCATCAAGGCCGCCCTGATTGAACGGGGCGAGATGATGGCGACGGCGGAGTCTTGCACCGGGGGCCTCATCGCCTCCGACATTGTGAGCGAAGCGGGTTCGTCCGAGGTCCTGGCCGGTGGCATCGTCGCCTACCAGAACTACGTCAAGCACGAGCTGCTCGGAGTTCCCCAAGAAACACTCGACAAATACGGAGCCGTCAGCGAACAGACCGTCAAGGCCATGGCCGAGGGCGCCCGTAAAAAGTTCAACTGCCAATGGGCGGTCGCCACATCGGGCATCGCCGGCCCCGGGGGTGCAGAACCCGGCAAACCGGTCGGTTCCGTGTGGATGGCGGTCAACAGTTGTTGGCAAAATGAAGCTTTTTTCGAGATTTTCGAGGGAAACAGGAACGAAATCCGGGAAAAATCCGTTTATAAGGTGTTGAGCAGGCTACTTTTTTTGATAAATAACCAAAAAAGCACTTGCACAAACGAACACTAATTATTATATTAAAACAAAACAAAGAAAATGGAGTCAAAAATGGCAAAGAAAACAACACCCACGAGCAACCTTTCCGCAGACAAGGCCAAGGCAGTCGAAGCCGCCATCGCGCAAATCGAAAAAAATTATGGTAAAGGTTCCATCATGGCTCTGGGCCAGCAGCCCGTCGAAGAAATCCCGGTAATCCCCAGCGGTTGTATCCAGCTCGATATGGCCCTCGGCGTCGGAGGCTTTCCGCGCGGCCGCATCATCGAAATCTACGGACCCGAATCTTCCGGTAAAACGACCCTCACCCTCCACGCCATCGCAGAGGCGCAAAAGCTCGGCGGCGTCGCCGCCTTCATCGACGCCGAACACGCCTTCGACGCCGTCTACGCCCGCAAGCTCGGCGTGGACATCGAATCCCTCCTCGTTTCGCAGCCCGACACCGGCGAGCAGGCGCTCGACATCGCCGAGACCCTCGTCCGCTCCGGCGCCATCGACATCATCGTCATCGACTCTGTGGCAGCCCTCGTGCCGCAGGCCGAAATCAACGGCGAAATGGGCGACAATCATGTGGGGCTCCAAGCCCGCCTCATGAGCCAGGCGCTCCGCAAGCTTACCGGCATTCTCTCCAAGTCCAACACGTGCATGCTGTTCATCAACCAGCTCCGCATGAAGATCGGCGTCATGTTCGGCAACCCCGAGACCACCACCGGCGGTAACGCCCTCAAGTTCTACGCCACGCAGCGCATCGACATCCGCCGCATCGCCGCCATCAAGGACGGCGAGGAGGTCATTGGCAACCGCACCCGCGTGAAAGTCGTCAAGAACAAGGTGGCAGCACCGTTCACCCAGTGCGAGTTCGACATCCTCTACGGCTGCGGCATCTCCCGCGAAGCCTCCATTCTGGACCTCGCCGCCGAACTGGACATCATCCAGAAGAGCGGTTCCTGGTTCAGCTACAACAACGAACGCATCGGCCAGGGCCGCGAGAACACCCGCCTCTTCCTCAAGGACAATCCGGAACTCTGCAACGAGATTGAGCAGAAGATCCGCGAGAGCATGAAGGACGTGGAGCTCTTCAAGCTCGGCGAAAACGAAGCGGTCGAAGCCGACGACGAGGCCATCGAGGCTGTCGACGGCGAAGGCTAAGCCCTATCGCCAAGGCCGCGAGGCCGACAAAAGAAATTCTTCCTGAAAAACAATAAACCCCGGTTTCGCCTTTTAGCCATTGGGTGCGATCGGGGTTTTCTTTTTTTGGAGGCGACCCTTACCGCCCCCTGCATTTTATTATCTTAAAATCGTATGACCAAGTTCAAGCGTTTATCCGCAATCGTCGTCGCTGCAGGCATGTACTGCGCGAACGCACAGAACTTGTGCCCGCACTTTATGCTCGACTCCGCGATGATCGTGAACGTGGAGGGACGGTTCATCAACGTGCAAAAGAGCCGCGCAAGCCTGGACGTCGAGTGGCACCACCATCCCGAAGCCCTCGACACGTTCTTTGTGAACCTCCCCAACAAAAAGTCGTTCAAGTTCGTGACCGCGGGCGAGTACCGCTACATGGAGTACAACGCTCCCAGGGTCAAGCGCCAACTGGGTCTCCACCACCTGCGCGAGACCATCGGGAACACACCGCTCAAGCTGGACGACCTGGAACTCCTCGCCAACGGTTCGTTCCTCTGCCCCGACTCCGCCAATCCGCGACCCAAGGTGATGTCGACCGCGTTCTCGAACACGTGGTGGTCCATGGTGGTAGACACCCTGCCCCAGCCCAGCACCGCCATGATGCGCGGCGTCCGCAAAGAGTCGCGCACCTTTAGCATTGGCGCGTGGAAGGATTTTTCGGGAGTCCAGCTCCCCACACTCGTGACGCTGAGCAGCGAAAAGTACAGCGGCAGCCTGTGGGTTCGTTCCGCCTACCCCGTCCCAAAACAGCAAAAGGACCCTCTCCTGGAGAAGACCCCACCAAACCCGATCAAAACGCCGGTATTATTCCGAAAGGTTCCGGTGAGTGGGGAGCGTAAAATACCCCTGATACTCAAGCTGAACCAAGAATTCCTGAGAGAGTGAACCGTCGTAGAAACGGCTCTTGCGGCGCTTCCAGCCGCCGAATTCCAGGGAGATGCTTCTGAGGCCGTAGTACCACGAGAACTGCGGACCCGCCATGACCATGGAGTAACCGAGGGATTCCTTTTCAACAGTACTGCCGTGGCGCAGGTAGCCCGTGCGGTAATAGTTCGTCTCGAACACGCCCGCCCAGTGCTCGTTGAAAACCAGGCGTCCGTAAAAATCGAATTCCAGCAAGAAATCGCGGCTGAACACGGGCATGTTGCGCTTGTAGTCGTAACTTTTGCCCGCGAAGTCGGTACTGATGTCGCTCAAAATGTAATGAATGCCGGTGCCGACAATGGACTTGCCCGCAAAGGCGTACTCCATGACCAGGTTCATGTCGAACAACTGGGCGTAGTCGTAATTGGCGGCGTCATTGGTCCACACGTTGTCGGTCACGTAGTCGGCGTTCCAGCTCTCGGCAATGCGGCCCCCGCCCTGCACGTCGGCGGTCACCATCTCGAGGTTCGACTTAAAGAACAGATAGCTCTCGTACACAAAGTTGACCTCGAACTGGGGGTTCATTTTGAAGGGGCGCAGCCCGAGACCAGCCACGTAGCCTCCGTAGAACGGGGACGCCTCCACGGCGGCCTTCATTTTGAGGTAGGTGGGGTTCTTTTCAAGGCTCTGCCCGTACTTGAGTTCGTCCAGGGGTTCCAGCCAGGTGTAATAGAAGTCGCCCGTCAACTGGGGCAGCCACTGCCCCCAGACAAAGGGAGTGTTGCCCATAACGCCCCAAGACAAATTAGGGCCATAGCGGAAGCCGTTCTGGGCCCCTTGGTCAAAGCCGTCGGCCACAGACAACGTGGCGGCACACAGCATACCAAGTAAAATTTTCTTCATTGAACGACCCATTTTCTTCATTTCAGTGTAAAATCTAAAAAATATTCCCCCACTTGCATGATAAATTCTTATTTTGTGAGCATCTAAATCTCAAGGAGACCATATGAAAATCCCTCACCTGTGCCTGCTCGCCCTCAGCGCCATGCTGTTCTGGAGTTGCGCAAGCCGTTATTCTTCCCCGATTCTTATCGAACGTGGCGAAGGTCGCAAGGAATTTGAACGCGAATACTTCGTTGTAAAAGAAAGCATGGGCATTGACAAGCGCCTCAAGGACGTCTTTAAGCAAGGCTACATTGAAGAAGGCATGACCAATGACATGGTGAACCTCCTTTGGGGCCCCCCTGACCACGAGACCTCGAACGACGAGCAGAGCATTTGGGAATACTACACCCGTGAAGGCAAGCTCATCACCCGCCTCATCTGGAAGCACCCCGATACCGCCCGTTTGAAGGGCTACGAAGGCGAATGGATCCTCGACAAGATCGAGGGCGACCGCTACGGCGGCTCCCCGGCCCCGACCTCGAGCCGTTCCAGCAACTACAACTAGCCTAATTCCGGGTTAGACAAGCAAAAGCCTCCTTCCCAAAGGCGGCTTTTTTGCTATATTTACGCCCGTTAAATTTTAAACCTCTCAAGGAGTTAATCATGCGTCAGTACATCATTGCTGGTAACTGGAAGATGAACAAGACCGTTAGCGAAAGCGTTCAGCTCGCTAAGGATATCGTTGAAGCCGTCAAGGACGTGAAGAAGACCGAAGTGGTCATCGCTCCGACCTACCTCGCCGCCGCCAAGGTCGCCGACGTGATCAAGGGCACCAACGTGAAGCTCGCCATCCAGGACATCCACTGGAAGGACCAGGGCGCATTCACCGGCAAGGTCTCCGTTGACATGGTCAAGGAAATCGGCGCCGAATACATCATCATCGGCCACTCCGAACAGCGCCAGTACTTCCACGAAACTGACGAAACCGTGAACCTCAAGGTCAAGAAGACCCTCGAAGCAGGCATCAAGCCGATCATCTGCATCGGTGAAACCCTCGACGAACGCAACGGCGGTAAGCTCGAAGCCGTGCTCAGCACCCAGGTCAAGGGCGCTTTCAAGGACGTCTCCGCCGAAGACGCTGCCAAGTGCGTGCTCGCTTACGAACCGGTTTGGGCCATCGGTACCGGCGTGACCGCCACCGACGAACAGGCCGAAGACACCCAGGCTTTTGTCCGCTCTGTGGTCAAGGAAATCTACGGCGAAGCCGTTGCCGAAGGCATGCGCATCCAGTACGGTGGCTCCATGAAGGGCGCCAACGCTGCCGGCCTCCTCGCCCAGAAGGACATCGATGGCGGTCTCATTGGCGGTGCCGGTCTCAAGGCCAACACCTTCAAGGAAATCATCGACGCCGCCGAAGCCAAGTAATAGGTTCGGTTTAAACTTTAACTTTAAAAAAGGATCGTCACATGGCAACTCTTTTTTGGGTACTCATCGTTGTCCACGTTTTCCTCTGCTTGTTCCTCATGCTGCTCGTTCTCGTGCAGAACGACAAGATGGGCGGCCTCGCAGGTCTCGGTGGAATGACATCTCAATCGGCATTCTCCACCGCTGGCGCAGCGACTTTCATCCAGAAGTTGACCCGTGGCGTTGCCGTGGTGTTCTTCATCGTGGTCTTTGCTCTTGGCCTCATTACCGCCAAGCAGGACCAGGCCGTTGAAGAATCCGCCATGCAGAAGGCAACCCGCGAAAACGCAGCCCAACAGCAGCCCGTAGAAGCCCCGGTTCTCCCGGGTGCGTTCAACGCCCCTGCCGAGAACGTGGCTCCCGCCGAAGCAGCCCCCGCTGCTGAAGCTCCAGCCGCACCGGCTGCCGAAGTCCCGGCTGCCCCCGCAGAGTAAGGTTTAAGCGGACTTAATGTCCGCGGACCTGCGGTCGTGGTGGAATTGGTAGACACGCTAGCTTGAGGTGCTAGTGAGAGCAATCTCATGACAGTTCAAGTCTGTCCGACCGCATTAGAAAGTCCTCCCTGCCTTGCGGGGCGGATTTTTTTTGCCATAGGCACAAAAAAAATAATGTGAGATGTGTGATGTGAAGTGTGAGATGTGTGATATTTAATTTGTCATTTGTCATTCCACATTATACACCGTTTTCTACTTTTTTTCAGAGGTTTTTATGCAGAATACTTTAGTCGCACCGGTTGGAGTTTTGGGCTTTGGCGTCGAAGGCCAAAGCACGTTCAAGTACCTAGTCCGTGAAGGCATCAAGGAAATTGTCGTGATGGACAAGAACCCGGTGACACTCCCAGATGTCCCTGCGGGCGTGAACGTGACGACGTTCAGCGGCGAAGGCTACCTGGACGGGCTCAAGGACTGCGTCACGGTGGTGCGCTCGGCAGGGGTCTACCCAATGAGCCAAGAGCTTTTCAAGTTCCAGATGAACGGCGGGCTCATGACGAGCCAGATTCAGTTGTTTTTAGAACAAACTAAATCGGTCGCGACCGTGGGCGTCACGGGCACCCTCGGCAAGGGGAGCACCGTGAGCATGATTAGCCACATTTTGGACAAGTGTGGCAAAAATAACGCGATTGGCGGGAACTTTGGCGTGCCGGCGCTCGACCTGCTCGAGGACGAGACCCCGGACCGCATTAGCATTCTGGAGCTTTCGAGTTTTCAGTTGATGACGCTCTCGGTTTCGCCCGACGTGGGCGTGGTGCTGCGAGTTTCGACCGAGCATTTGGACTGGCACAAGAGCGTGGAGGAATACCGTGACGCCAAGGCGAACCTGGTACGCTGGCAAAAACGAAGCGGCACCTGCGTGTACCTGAAAGACGCCGACCCGACGGCAAAAATCGCAAGCGAATCGCCCGCAGGTAAAAAGCTCTCGGTAAGCTACGCAAACGGCGACGCCATAATCGAGGGACCGACCCTCGCCATCGGCGGCGAGACCCTGGACCTTTCCTCCTGCAAGGTGCGCGGGCTCTACCAGCTCGAGAACATGGCCGCAGCGACGCTTGCCTGCACCGCACTGGGCGTGAGCGTCCATGACGCCTTCGAGTCACTCCAGAGCTACGAGACGCTTCCCTTCCGCATGGAATTCAAGGGAGAAAAAAACGGCATCGAGTTCTACAACGACAGCTACGCCACCCGACCCGACGCGACCATCGCCGCGACCGCGAGCATGAAGCGCCCCTTCGCCCTCATTTTGGGCGGTTCCGAAAAGAACGCCGACTTCACCGAGCTCTCGAACCTGCTGGTGAAGGAACGCCCGAACCTGAAGCGCATCGCCCTGATTGGCGCCACCGCCGAGCGCATGCTCGAGTCACTCGCACAGGCCGGGCTCGACAAGACGCTTGTACCGGCAACCATCTTCCCCAACCTGGAGGAGGCATTTGCCGACAGCCTCAAAATCGGGAAAGGCGGCTCCGTGATCATGAGCCCCGCCTGCGCCAGTTTTGGCCTCTTTAAGAACTACAAGGTCCGCGGGCAGGTGTTCGACAAGCTGGTGGAAAATGTGTAGTGTGAGATGTGAAATGTGGAATGTGAAATGAGTTTTCACCTTTTTTATAAAAAAAACAGCCCTGACCCCTTTACAAACGAGGCGAATCAAACTAAATTTGAGCCGTTCCATTAAGGACTACGCGGTCGTGGTGGAATTGGTAGACACGCTAGCTTGAGGTGCTAGTGGGAGCGATCTCATGACAGTTCAAGTCTGTCCGACCGCAGAAGAAACCCAGCTGAAAGGCTGGGTTTTCTTTTTTTATATTTTGCCCAAAAATATGAACCGTTTCGAACTTTTAAAGACCTCCACAAAGTCCAAGGCGCGCCTCGGCATTTTGCACACGGACCACGGCGACATCCAGACGCCCATCTTTATGCCCGTGGGCACGGAAGCGACCGTCAAGGGGCTCACCCCGCAGCAGATCCACGACGTGCACGCGCAAATCATTTTGGCAAACACGTACCACCTGTACCTGCGTCCGGGAACGCCCTTGATCGCCAAGGCGGGCGGCGTCCACAAGTTCATGGGGTGGGACGGCCCGGTACTTACCGACAGTGGCGGATTCCAGGTGTGGAGCCTCAAGGAACTGCGAAAGATCAAGCCCGAGGGCGTGGAATTCCGCAGCCACCTGGACGGATCCAAGCACTTTTTTAGCCCCGCAAGCGTGATGAACGCCCAGCGAGAAATCGGCGCCGACATCATCATGGCGTTCGACGAATGCACTCCATTCCCGAGTACCGCAAAGGAAGCGGAACACAGCCTGAACTTTACGCTCAAGTGGACCCGCGAAGCCATGGAATGGCTTGCCGAGCACCCGCCTATTCACGGGTACGACCAGCAGTTCTTTGGCATTATCCAGGGCGGGATGCACAAGAACCTGCGCAAGGAAGCCATCGAGCGCATTGCAGAAGCGGGTCCCGGCGGCACAGGCCCCGACGGCTACGCACTCGGCGGGCTCTCGGTAGGCGAGCCCACCGAGACCATGTACGAGATTGCAGACTACTGCACCGACTACATGCCCAAGGACCACGCCCGCTACGTGATGGGTGTGGGCACCCCGTGGAATTTGCTGGAACTCATTAGTCGCGGCGTGGACATGTGCGACTGCGTGATGCCGAGCCGCAACGCCCGCAACGGCATGCTCTTCACAAGCGAAGGCGTGCTCCGCTACAAGGCGGCCCGTCATGCCGAGGAGCTCGACAAGCCCGTTGACCCGAACTGCGACTGCTACTGCTGCAAGAACTTTAGCCGTGCCTACCTGCGCCACCTACACCACGCGGGCGAAATGCTCGCGATGACGCTCGCCACCATCCACAACCTGCACTTCTATTTGCATTTGATGGACGAGGCGCGCAAGCACATTGCCGACGACACCTTCGAGGAATGGTCGAAGGTGCAGTGCGAAATACTGCAGCGGGACCTGCAATAAAGCGTTGCCGCAGCGAGCTGCGGGCGTGACTGTCCTTTGATGCTTACAAAAAAAACGCCCCGGACATTTGTCCGAGGCGTTTTTTGATGGTTAGAAAACCTTACTTCAGAGAGATGCGGGCGGTCTTGGCATCGCTGCCGTTCATGACGCGGACCACATAGTTACCCTTGGTCAAGTTCTCCAAGGAAACCTGGTGCATGCCGGCGGTCATGTTCTCGGAATGAGATTCGACCACGTGACCCATCAAGTCGAAGATCTGCACCTTCACAAGGCCAGTTTTGTTGAGGGCGATGTTCAGCTTTGCGCCCTGGACACCGAGCTTGATGCCGCTCTGGGCAACACGGGCAGCCTTGATAGCAGCCGGCTTGTTGACGCACTTGAGGTCATCCACATAGAGGAAGTTGTAATTCGGCTGAATTTCGGGATAACCCTTGTAGCCAACGACTTCCCAAGACATCTTCTTGATTGCAGCCTTGTTCAGATCCTTCGGATCGTCAGTCCAAGGCGGCTGCTCAATCTTGTCCCAAGTCATCACCACCGTCGTCCAATCAGCGGCATCGTCGTTCAAGAAGTAGTGGTAGGCATAGTCAGTCACCTGACCATCCTGAATCTTGAACTGGTGGGCGGCGCCCTTGTAGCGGTAAGAGATCGCTTCGCAAGCGCTCATGTCAAGACCCTTAGAGGTGTCAGCCATGGTGTTGAGGCCAAGGGCCACAAACGGGGCTTCGGCGTATTCGGCCTGGTTCCAAACGATGCCGGTCAAGCCGACAAAGCCCTGGGAGCCGTTCGTCGCGTCGGCAGTACCCGGGAACACAACCACGTAACCGGGGAGAGCCGGATCGTAGGTATTGGTGATAGAGGACTTGCCACCCGGTTCGCTGTCGTTATAGGCATACCAGGTTCCAGTGGTCTTGAGGACTTCATCACCATCTTCCACGTCATCGATATCGAGAGTGGCAGTCAAGACTATCGGCGTAACCACAGAGGACGAAGTCGGAGTCACAGAAGAGCTGGAGGTATTGCCACCAACAGAGCTGGAAGACTTGCCACCCACAGAGCTGGAGGAGTTGCCGCCCACGGAGCTGCTGGAAGTCGGAGTATCGGAGTTGCCAGAAACAGCCTTGATGGAAAGTCCATCGCAACGAACGTCATCAATATAGAGATAGTTGTAAGCAGGCTGGCAAGCAGACTTCGGCAAACCGGCAGCGCACTTCACTTCCCATGCCAAGCGGTTCGTCTTGTCGAGGATTGTGCCCAAACCAACAATGGTCGTATTGGCCCAGGTCGTGTTCTGCTTGAACATGTCCATGGTGAGTTCAATCGTCTTCCATTCGTCAGAAGCTTCGGCATCGGAATAATGGTAGTTATAGTCGGTAATCGTGGACGTCTGAACACGGAAGTGGTGTTCTGCACCCTTGTACTTGTAGCTGATGGTCTTGCAGCTCTTGAAAGCACTGTAGTCAGAAGTATCCTTGGCCAGGTTCACGCTGATAGTGATATAGGGATCCCACTTGTAGTTGCCCTGGTCGACATCAATGCCTTCGAGGCCAACAACATACTTGGAAGTATTGCCGGAGGCATTGGGATGTTCACTAGTCTTCATCAAGACGTCGTAAACTTCCTTACCGAAGTCATCGGTCCACTTTCCGTTAGTAACGGAGGACTTGCCAATACCATCCTTACCGCTTTCGTTGGCATCGGTAAAGGCGGACCACCAACCAGAGGTATATGCGTAATGGTCACCGTCTTCCATGTCGTCAATAATGTTCGTCGTTGCGCCATTGGCAACGCCTTCAGAGAAACCGTTATCGGCAGAGGAGGAACCGATGCTGTTTTCGAGGCCGCAATCCTTATAGTTGTGAGAGCCAGCCAAATAGCCCTTGACGATGTTTCCGGAAGCGGTATACTTTAGACCACCGTTCATGGCGATATTCGTAAATGCAGCGGATGTTTCGCTAATGGCAGATGCAGACCAGTTGGTCCAAGAGACCTTGTTCTGGTTCATCCAGCTGTTCCATGCATCGCTAGCACCCTGGTTCGGATCACCCTTACCGTCGGCAGAAACCGTTCCCCATTCAGAGGCGAACACAGGAACACCCTTGGCCATAGCCGATTCAGCAGACGAGTTATAGCCGCCATTGCCAACCTGGTGCGTTGCCGCATAGAAGTGGAGGGAGCAAGCATAGTTATTGTCGTTAATGCCGGCTTCGGCACAAGCTGCCGGCTGGCTGGACCATCCGGGGCTACCCACGAGAATCAGGTTCTCGGAGTACTTACGAATGATTGGGATAAGCGTGTTAGCATGCTGAGCGACGGTATTCATATCGCCGGTCGGTTCGTTCCACACTTCAAAGATCACGTTGTTGGTCTTGCCAAATTCGCTGGCAGCCCATTCAAAGAATTCCTTGGCTTCGTTGGTAAAGCCCGTAGAGCTTTCGATGTGCCAGTCAATGATGAGGTAGATGTCGTTTTCGACGGCAGCGTAGACCATCTTCTTGAGCATGGCCTTCTGGTCGTTGGCACCACCGGTCGTGTAAGAACGGCCATGGCTATCAAACTTTTCGTCGGCGACGCCCATGGCAAAACGGAGCACTTCAATGCCCATGTCCTGAACCATGAGTTTCATAGCTTGCGGTGTGTAGTATGCAAGAGCGCTATCGGCAGCGGAACTCCAGAAAAGGCTCATGCCCTTGACCTGTACTGCCTGGTTTGCGTATGTCGGGCAAGAACCGACAAGCTTGCCACCGTTAGCTTTGAGTTTACCGTAAGTACTTACGGGTCCAACTCTCGTTGGAGATACTGCCATGGTGGACACGACAGCAAGCAATATTGCGACGAATATTTTTTTCATCTGACATCCTCTGATTTATTGGTTAGCACCAATCCCTGCAAAAAAATACATTTATATATGGATTTTTGTTGTAATTTATTTGGATACATTGGCGCGAGCCTTATAAACACGTCCAAAGAAAATTTCTTTTTACATGTCCAACATGGAAAAACTCAAAAAAAAGACCGCCCGCGGGTTTCCCCGCAGACGATCCTACCCAACAAACAAAACTTGACGGATTGTTTATTTTTTCAAAATTTTACGCAAATAGGCGCCGTCGCTAGTCACCACCCGCACCACGTACACGCCCGGACGGAGAGCACTGAGGTCGTAAACGGAGCCAAACGACCCCTTTTGCACGGCAAAAGCATCCACCTTGCGGCCGTCCATGCGCACAATCCCCACGTGACGCACATCACCGGCATTTACGACCAGTTTGGCATCGCGGGCGCTGTAAACCACCGGATTCTGGACGTTTTTCACCGAGGCGATTGCCTGCGGCGTTCCCGAACCCGAGCCGTTATTCTTGATGCTGATGAGGAAGAGATTGCCCGAGTCGCCCTTGGTAATGGTGTTGGCACCGGCGGAAAGTTCAACCGTCACAATGCCGCCCACTGCCGTATACTTTTCACCGTTCACCTTGACCGCGCCATTGAAATCGGCATTAAGGACCAAGGTCATGGTCGCCGCGCTGGAGAGCGTAAACGAAATCTCGGTCGCCGACTCCAGCTTAAGGCACTGCGTGAGCGTCTCGCCACCGTAGGTGACGCTCCCCTTGTCCTTGGAGAGGTTGCCCGTGATGGTAAAGAAGTCGCTGGCCTTGCCGTCGGTGGTAAAGTTGTGCACGATGTCGCCCTCAATGGCGGTGCCCGACACGCTCGAGGAAACAGGTACGGTTTCTGATGAGGACGAATTCACGGAACTGCTGGAAGACGCTGGCACGGACGAAGAACTCGACTTGTCAGAGCTGCTCGAACTCGAAACGGGTATTGCAGAACCGCTCCAGCCCTTGTACGCAACGACCGCGTCCTTGAGCGCCTGGTTCACGTCGGAAGAAGCGTCGTCCACGTCGTTGTTGAAGGTCCACTTGAAATCACCGCCCTGCACGCGGCCCGCATAACGGACCACGTTGTCCCTTGCCGTAGCGGCGTCATCTGCCTTGTAGCTGTACATCACCGAATTGTCCGTATCGAAGTTGTTGTATACGTTTGCACCTGCATAGGACTTTACGCTGGACGGCACCTTCGCGTCGCGACTATCGACAACGTAGGCGTCAAAATCCTGGACGGTATTGATTCCCTGGCTTGCAGCAGTCGTCTCGCTCCCCTTGACCTTATAGGACGACGCCCCATAGGGAATGAATGTATAGGAGCCTTCCATATAGTTGCCAAACGCCTTGATGGTGCCGCCATCTTCACTGCTGAAAGTCGGATTGTTCTTGGTGTCACGCGTAGTGCCACCGGCGTAAACATCGGAACCCTGCATGGAAGTCATCATTGGGTACTTGCAATTGCGGAAGTAGTTGTTTTCCATGAACACGGACGAGCCCAACGTAGAACCCGCGCCGTACTTGGAGTTGCCGTCGTAATAGTTGTTGTACACGTGGGCGCTGTAAAAGCGGACGCGCGGGTGGCGGCTGTCGGAATGGTCGTACCAGTTGTGGTGATAGGTAATGTAGAGCCCTTCGGTCGTACCCTCGGAAAGCCCGAGCAGGTTCGACTTGCCGCTATCCCAAAAGTGGTTGTAGCTGAACGTCACGTAGGTAGACTTTTTGCAGTCGAGTGCGCCGTCGCCCTTGACCTGGTCCTTGTCGGAGCCAGCATGGCCGTAAAAGAAGTCGTTATTGTGCACCCAAATGTATTGGTCGTTCTGCTGCAGGCCGATGTTGTCACCTTCGTCGCTATCCACGTTCATGAAGCCCATATTGCGGATTTCCACGTTCTGCGCGTTCTTCAGGCGGATTCCCCAGCCGTTCGCCACGGCATCGGCGCCAACTCCTTCGATAGTAAGGAACGTAGTCTCGGAGCTACCCAGGTCGGCCACCATGTCGCCCGCCACAAGCGAGTCGGAATCCGTAACGTTGCCGACAAAGCGGAAATCCACGGGGCGTGTTTCGTAACCCTTCTTCATGCAGTTGAGGATTCCCTGGAAGCTCTTGCAGGTTGTCTGCGTGCCCTTGGAATTCGTCGTTACGTCGAGCGTGACCGTATTTTTTGTGGATTCAGAAATGTAAAGGACGACGGCGCCATTCTTGAGGGTACCATCCGTATTGTAGGCGCCAGGGACGCGACCATTGCTGAAGGCAAAGCCCGCACGATCGTGGGCCTTGACTGTAAGCGCCGAAGTGGTCGCCGCAGTGCCTTCGGAACCGCCCTTCACCGGCACCACCTTCAACGTGTAGGTACCCGCCTTGAGACCCACGGCGTCGGCACGCATCTTGGAACCGTACTTGCGCACCAGCTGGGCGTCGAGCTTGACATTGGTCTTGCCCTCACCCGAATAGTAGACGTTGTAGCTGTCGGCACCGTTGTCGGCCCATTCCACGTAGGCGGTTTCGAGCCAGCCGGCGGCATCGCCCAAGGTGACCTGGGCCTGGGACCACACCACCAATCCCAAGCAAGCGAGAGTCATGTTCAAGAATTTCATATTGCATCCCTTTTTTAAATCAACCTGAGTTTTGACGCCGTTCGTCGTCATGTTCTCAAATCATTTCTCAAAATATAATATAAAATTTCAGAAAAAGAAGCAAAAATATTTAAAATTTTACATAAAAACAAAAAGAACATCTATCTTGATGTTCTCAAAAATTTCATTTTTTTTGTACAGGTCAGTCAAAACCGGGGGAAATCCACACCCCCCCCCCCCCCCCCAAAAAAAAACTAGAGCTTTTCGAGCCGGTCGTAGAGGTCGTAAAGCCGTTGCACTCCGTTTTCGAGCCCGTAATAGTGCTTGACGTAGGGGATCAAAAGGGCAAAAAACAGCAAATCCAGGCAAAAAACGGGAATTTGGGGGATTGCGGCAAAAAAGAAGATGCCGCCGACACTGAGGATGGCAAAGAGAATCATCACGAGTTCATGAACCAGGCGCTCGTGTTGAAAAAACGCGATGTGCGTACGCACCGACAGCAACTGCTCCGGGGTCAAAGGGCGGTCCTCGCCTGCCATCGCGGCAAGGATCTGCTCGTAATCGCGCAATTTCTTCAACATAAGGCGCCTCCAGAAGGTTCTCTCGTGAATATACCGAAAAAATATCTTTTTTAACGGCTTATTAAAAAATTAGAATGCTATTTTCATAATAGAACATCGAGGAAATATGGAACCGCTTCAGTTCACATCGCTTGCAGCCCTGTTTTTTGCCAACTGCGCCCGGGACGATTTCGGGGGTTGGTACAAGCGCGCGAACGGCGAGTGGAGGTATTTCTCTAAAGAGGAGCTGCGCGACACGGCAATCAGCCTCGCCGTAGCCTTCAACAACCGCGGTCTCAAAACCGGGCAAAGCGTGGGGATTATCGCCCCGAGTTCGCCCGAGTGGTTCATCGCCGACATCGCGACGCAAATCAACCACGCCCGCGTAGTGCCGCTGTTCCCGAACATCTCGTCCGAGAATTTCACCTTCCAGTGCGACGACTCCGACGTGCAGGTGCTGCTCGTGGACGCCATCGACGAACTGGATGTGCCCCTCCGCGTGCTCCTCAACCGCTTCAAGCTCATCATTTGCATCGATAGGGAATGCAGCCTCCCGCCCAACGGAATTTACTGGGACGACCTGCTGGAAGAAGGCAAGGAAGCGGGCAAGCACAAAAAGTACTTTGACTGGGTCGACGACCAAATCCAGACCATCCACCCCGACGACCTCTTCAGTATCATCTACACGAGCGGTTCCACCGGGCGTCCCAAGGGCGTGGAACTGAGCCACCGCAACATGCTGGTCCAGATCCAGAATATTTTGCCGTTCTTCCACTTGAACCGCAAGGTCGACAAGAGCCTCACCATTTTGCCGGTCGCGCATGTGTTCGAACGCATGGCAGTGTACTTCTACATTTTGACGGGAATCCCCGTGTACTTTGCCGACGATCCCAAGAACACTGCCGAATTACTCAAGGAAATCCACCCCACCGTGATGATTGTGGTGCCCCGCATTTTGGAGCGCCTGTACGAGAGCATGACCGCCGCCGGCGACACCGCCCACGGTCCCAAGCGCTGGCTCGTGAAAAACGCCATCAAGGTCGCCAAGATCAACGACCCCACCAAGCGCGCAACTGTCATGGCCCGCCTTTACGACCGTCTCGTGTACCGCAAGATGCGCGAAGCCCTCGGCGGGAACTTCAGGTTCATTGTGAGCGGCAGTTGCGCCCTGAACAAATCCATTCTAAGGTTCCTGCTGAACATCGGGCTCCCCATTTACGAAGGTTACGGCATGACCGAGTGCAGCCCCGTGGTCTCCGCCAACAGCAAGCTCGATTGCAAGCCGGGGACCATAGGCAAGCCCCTCGCCCACCTTGACGTGAAAATCGGCGAGAACAACGAAATTTTGGTGAAGGGCGACAGCGTCTTCAACGGCTACCACAACATGCCCGAGGTGAACACGCAACTCTTTACCGAGGACGGCTTCTACAAGACAGGCGACCAGGGTTTCTTTGACGAAGACGGCTACCTGAACTTTACCGGCCGCATCAAGGAACTATTGAAGACGAGCACCGGCAAGTACGTGAGTCCGAACCCCATCGAACTCGAAATCAGCCGCCACCCCGTGGTGGAACAGGCGCTGGTCATCGCGAACGACCGCAAGTTTGTCTCGGCGATCATTTGGCTGAACCCCGAAGGCGCGCGCCGCCTGCTCAAGTTCTCCAAGGAAGAATTCAGCACCGAGAAGGCCATGGAATCGGGACGCGTCCGCGAGGCCATCAACAGGCATATCGCACGCATCAACAAAAAGCTGAACCACTGGGAACAAATCCGCAAGTGGACTCTCATCGGCGACGAACTTACCGTCGAATCAGGACTCCTGACGCCCACATTAAAAATTCGGCGCACCGTCGCCGAAGCGCGGTACGCCGAAGAAATTGAGAAGATGTACGAGGCTTAAACCTCGCTCATCTTAGAAATGGATAACTCTAACCTTGATGACCTTGTCGAGCTTGGAGAGCTTCTCGATGATGGAGTCATCGACCTTGCTTTCGACGTCAACGAGGTTGTAGCCGATCTTGCCGTTGCTCTTGTTAGAGAAGCTGGCGATGTTGATGCCTTCGGCGCCGAACACCTTCGTGATTTCGGAAATCATGTTCGGGACGTCCTGGTTGATGACCACAACGCGGCTCTTGACGCCAGCGTGCGGGTGATCGACGAGGGCCGGGAAGTTCACGGAATTGCGGACGCAACCGAATTCGATGTAGTCCTTCAGTTCTTCGACAGCCATCACGGCGCAGTTTTCTTCGGCTTCTTCGGTAGAAGCGCCGAGGTGCGGGAAGCAAGTCACCTTGTCGTTCTTGATGAGGTCGGCATCCGGGAAGTCGCAGAGGTAGCCCTGGAGGGAACCGGAAGCGAGCATTTCGTTGACCGGAGCCATTTCCACAATGCCACCGCGGGCGAAGTTCATGATGTAGCTGCCCTTGAAGCCGGCGAGATTCTTGCGGTTGAGCAAGTTCTCGGTCACGCCCTTGATGAACGGAACGTGCACGGTGAGGAAGTCAGACTTCGCAATCACGGTGTCGAGGTCGGCAATTTCGACCTTGTTGGAAAGTTCGTGCATGTTGGCGGCGTTCGGATACGGTTCGTAAGCGATGACGCGCATGTTCTTCCAACGGGCATAGTTAGCGACGAGCACGCCAATCTTGCCAAGGCCAATCACGCCGAGAGTCTTGCCTGCGAGTTCCATGCCGGCGAACTTCTTCTTGCCGCTTTCGACGGTCTTCGCTAAATCCGGGTCGGTGGTGTCGAGGTTCTTGACCCATGCGGCGGCCTTGTCCACGTTACGGACGGCCATGCCGAGCACGGTCATCACGAGCTCGGCAACGGCGTTGGCGTTTGCACCCGGGGTGTTGAACACGCAGATGCCCTTCGCAGAGGCCTTGTCGATGGTGATGTTGTTCACGCCAGCGCCGGCGCGGGCGACAGCCAGCAGGCCGTCAAAGTTGTCGGTATCAACCTGGGCGGAACGCACCAAGATGGCATCCGGATTCTCGACGGAGTCGGAAACCTGGTAGAACGAGCCAAACAGGCTCAAGCCTTTCTTGGAAATGTTGTTCATCGTCTTAATAGTTGCCATTTTTATGTCCTTTGTTTTGATGTTAAACTTCTTTGAGATCCTTCGACTTCACTTCGTTTCGCTCAGGATGACACGTTGTAATTACGGTTCCTGCCAGCGGCCGCGCTCCTTAATCAAATTCACGAGTTCCTCGATGGCATCCTCTTCGGGGATATTCTTCTTCACCGCCGTCTTGCCCTCGAACAAGGTAATGCGGCCGGGGCCACCGCCCACGTAGCCGAAGTCGGCGTCGGCCATTTCGCCCGGGCCGTTCACGATGCAGCCCATGATGCCGATGGAAATGTCGGAGAGGTGTCCGAAGCGGGCCTTGATCTTGCCCATCACCTGCTGAATGTCGTAGAGGGTGCGGCCGCAGCTCGGGCAACTGATGAAGTTCGTCTTGCTGCGGCGGCAGTAGGCTGCCTGCAGAATGTCGAATGCAAGGAGCACGCATTCCTTCGCGCCCTTGTAGCCGTCGATAACGACGGCATCGCCAAGACCGTCCGTCACGAGGCTTCCGATGTCGGCGGACACGCGGAGCGTTTCTCGTTCGTTGTCGTTAATCTTGGCGTAGAGCAAAATCGGGTCTTGGCGACCTGCGGCATCCAGTGCTGCAGCAAGGGCGCGCACGCCGGAGACCATCTCGGCTCCAGTATAGCAGAACACGGAACCCGCAGGCACGGTCGCCGGATTTGCGGCGAACCCCGCGATGTCCATAGCATCCTTGAACTGCACCACGGGGGCGGCATCCAGACTCGGGAGAGCGAATTCAGCGTTGCGGCGTTCGCCGGTAAGTGCAATCGCGTCGGCCTTCACGCCGACCTTCACCGGACTACCTCCGCCAATATCCACGCCTGCAACCTTCACGACAGAAGTCGCGCGGCGTTCGTAATGGTACGGGTCCTTCTCGAATACGGGCACAGCGTAGCTCACCGGCTTTGTCGGGAGAGCGCACGCCTTGATGAGTTCCTGCGCCACCGGGACTTCGGCCACCGGATCTTCGGTCAGGGAAACACGAATCGTATCTGCCAGGCCATCGAGCAAAAGCGCACCGATACCCGCAGCGGACTTCAAACGCCCGTCGGCACCGGCTCCGGCCTCGGTCACGCCCACGTGGAACGGATACGGCTTGAAGCCTTCCTGCTTGATGCGGGCAGCGAGCATGCGGTAGGCGGCAATCGCCACGCGCGGGTTGCTGCTCTTCAAACTTAAAACGACCTGGTCAAAATGTTCGGCTTCGCACACGGCCAGGTATTCCATGGCACTTTCGACCATGCCTTCCACCGTGTCGCCGTAGCGGTAAATCATGCGGGCAGAGAGCGAACCGTGGTTCACGCCAATGCGGATGGCGCGTCCCAGGCGCTTGGCCTCCTGTACAAACGGAGTGAAGGCTTCGGCCACCTTCTCCTTGCCTTCGTCAAAATTCTTGTCAGTCTGCTGGTCGAGCGTGAGGATTCCGGTATCGACGAAGTTGCCCGGATTGATGCGGACCTTCTCGACCCACTTGAGCGCCTCGAACGCGGCCTTGGGCTGGAAGTGAATGTCGGCGGAGACCGGCACAGTGCAACCGGCGGCTCGCACGCGCTTCATCACCTCTTCGAGGCCGGCGGCGTCGGCAAATGTCGGAGCCGTAATGCGGACAAGGCCACAGCCCACCTTGGCAAGAGCAAGCGTCTCGGCGACCGTCTTCTCGACGTCCTTCGGTTTGGTGGTGGTCATCGACTGAACTAAAATGGGGGCCCCGCCCCCGATCAAGGCCTCGCCCACGCGGACCTGTACAGTTTCCCTACGGACTGCCCTCAGGCGGTCGGCAACATAAGGGAATTCAGAAAACTTAGTCATGCCTCCAAATTTAACAAAATCGGGGCAAGTTTTCGCCCGTGAAAAAAGTGATTCGAACCAGAGGGCGGCCCATTTGTCCAAGTTTAAGGACATCTTTGCTTACAATATTGTGACTCATAACATTTTTTCATACAAAATTGCGAAAAAATGCGCCATTTCGCGAAAAATTTGTTAAAATATGTACACGGAGTTTTTATGATTCCAAAGAAGATTCACTATTGCTGGCTGTCCAATGAACCTTTCCCTCCAAAGGTTCAAAAGTGCATGGAATCCTGGGAAAAGTACCTCGGCGATTACGAAGTCTATTTCTGGGATTACCAAAAAGCCGTGGCCACCGGCATTCCCTGGGTACTTGAAGCCCTGGGGCAGCAGAACTGGGCATTTGCCGCCGACGCGGTAAGGCTTTACGCCTTGTATACCGAAGGTGGAATTTACTTGGATTCCGACGTGGAACTCCTCAAGTCTCCCGACGAACTGCTCGACCGCCCCTACATCCTCGGTTACGAGAACGGGTCCAAGCGCATTGAGCCCTCTTTCCTTGGCGCCGAACCGGAGTCGCCCATCATCGGCGAAGCCCTGAAGTACTACACGGAACGTCACTACGAGTACAACGAAGAACAGGTCGAAAAGCTCGTGCTCCCGCAGATTCTGGCAAACGCCTGCGACCAGTTCTACGGCCTTGAAATTTTGCCGGAATGGTATTTCTCGCCCAAGCGTTTTTTGGACGGCGCCATCACCACCGCCGACGAAACCGTGAGCATCCACCACTTTGGCAGCAACTGGCGCCCCGAGGCAGTCCGCATCGGCATGAAGCGCAGGCAATACTTTTTCCGCAAGTTCCCGCGGCCCATCGCCGAGCTCATCGCGGCACCGTTCTCGTTCCTCGACAACGTGCGGGCGATGGGACTCTTCAAAGCGGTCAAGAAGATTTTCACCAAATAAAAAAAGCGGTTCAAAACCGCTTTTTTTAATGCTCCACGCTCTTGTAGTAACTTTCGAGCTTGCCTCGACAGTTAATGAAGTGCCGCTTTAGGCCGGGATCAAAATGGCTGCCCATGGAACCAATGATAATGCTATAGGCTTCGCCGAACGACATGCAGTCCTTGTAGCAACGGTGACTGACCAAGGCGTCGTAGACATCGGCTATCGCCATGATTCGTGCTTCAAACGGGATCTCTTCGCCCTTGAGACCTCGCGGGTAGCCTTCGCCGTTCCAGCGTTCGTGATGGTAGCATGCCACATTCTTGGCAATTTCCACAAAGAAGGGCTTCTCAATTTCAGAGAGCAGGTTCTCGACAATGGCGCAACCCTTTTCGGCATGCGTTTTCATCACCTCGAATTCTTCCGGAGTAAAACGGCCCGGCTTCCTCAGGATCTGGTCGTCAATGGCAATCTTACCCAAGTCATGCATAGGAGCCGCCGCCACCAGGGCGTCAAAGAAGTCCTTGGAGTACGAGAGGGACTCGTCCTTTTGGATTTCGTGGGCTAAAATCGTCGCCACTTCGCTGGTTCGCATAATGTGGCCGCCCGTATTGCTGTCGCGGCTTTCGACCATCTTCGCCATGCCCACGATCATCTGTTCTTGGATGGCGTGGATATGCGAGGCGTTGTTCTTGACGACGTTCTCGAGTTTGTTGTTCTTGGCACCGAGATGCTCGATGTAGCGTTGCAACCGGGTTTCATCTTCAATGCCGAACAAGTAGATTTGCGAGCGCTTTTTATTGCGCACTTCCTTGAGCGAAGACTTGAAATGCCTGTTGTTATATACAAACTGGTTGTACTTGGATCCACGGCCCTCCGCCAGGTCCTTGATCCAGCCACGAAACACCCGGGCAATCTCCCCTTCCTCTGGCAACATGTGGTCAACACGGTAGGTCAGTAAATCGGGGAAGAACTTGGTCGCAATATCGTTGCAGCCCAAATAAGAACCCTTGGTCGAAAAAGCCACATAGGCGCAAATATTCTCCGCCTCCAGCGATTCCAGCACGCTGTTGGAAATATCGTACATCTTGATTTGCACGCAAACGTACAGAAGCACGACTTCGTTCAAAACGTACACCAACGGCATGATGAGCATGTCGTTCTCGATTTGGCGCGATACAATAAAGGCGGCTATGGTGATGAACTCCAGTACGGCCAAGGCAATCAGGTTCTTGTAGCTCACATTGCGCTCGTTCACGCCGGCGTACACAATAATCGCTACCGTGGCACAGGTGTAGCCCACAAGCATGATATCCCACAAAACATGCGCCGGACCATACGTGGCCACATAACTGCCTACTCCGCTCGACACCACATAGCGAACGGATTCATAATAGATATCGCTCTCGCCCACAGTACAAGAGAGGCCAAACAGCACGGCGTTGACAATGCCGAGCAAAATCTTCCCCCAAATGGGGAAATTGAAATTGCAAAGGCGCAGCACCACAAAAAAAACGAACATGGGCAAAAAACATGCCCCCAGGTAGCACACCTTGTTTGCAACAATGACGCCCTCCAAAGTTTGGGAGAGGGCGACAAACAAATGCCCAAAATTCGCCACAATGATGGCAAAGAAAATAGCCGTAAAATAGCTGTTGAGCCGCCGCCTATAAAAGAACGACAGAATGCAGGCGTTCACAACGGAAATCGCACACATCGCTATTAAATACGCAATAATCATGTTTCTAATAAACTATATAAAAAAAATCAATGTTGCACAGAAACGTAATATTTCATCAAAGAATCGTAAATTTCAACAAAGTATTTTTCCAAGGCGGGGTCAAATTGCGACCCCATGCCGTCCACAATAATATCGTAGGCGTCATTGAAGTCCATGCGGTCCTTGTAACACCTGCGGCTCACCAGGGCATCAAAAACATCGGCAACGGCCATAATGCGGGCTTCTAGCGGGATATTTTCGCCGGCAAGGCCCATCGGGTATCCACCACCATCCCAACGCTCATGATGGAAATTGGCCACGTTCTTGGCAATGCGGACAAACTCAGGGTCCTCGATCGAGGTCAGGAGGTTCTCGACAATCACAGCCCCCTTAGCGGCATGCGTCTTCATGACCTCGAACTCTTCCTTGGTAAACTTACCCGGTTTCCTCAATATTTGGTCGTCCACGGCAATTTTACCCAAGTCGTGCATTGGGGCAGAGGCCACCACCGCCTTGAGGAAAGTCCCCGACATCTTTTGCGTCTCGTCCTTACGGATCTCGTCGGCCAGGATCTTCACGACTTCGCTTGTCCTCATGATGTGACCACCCGTATTGGCGTCGCGGCTTTCGACCATCTTCGCCATGCCCACAATCATTTGCTCTTGCAAAACGTGCATAAAGTTGGAATTCTCGGCAATGGTCTTTTTGAGTCGGCTCTGGTTCTTGCCCAGCGAATCAATATAAAGACGGACCTCCGTGTTGTCTTCTATCTTAAAGAGGTAAACACGCTTGCGGTATATCTGGGGCAACACCTTGACCGTACAGTGGTAATAGCGTCCACCCCGATGGAAATCGAACGGGGCCACAGTTTTGGAAGCCTCGAGACGGGTCACCCATGGGTTGAAAAGCTTCCCCATTTCGGAGTCGTTGGCAAGTGCCCAGTCCACACGGCAACCTACCAAGGCCGGGAAATACTTCAAGGCAATGTCGTTGCAACCCAGATAAAGTTTGCGAGTCGAGAACGAGACGTAGGCGCTCACGTTGTCGTTTTCCATGGACTTGACGACGCTTCCAAAAATGTCGTACCACTTGACGTTCGAGCAAATGTACAACAAGAGGACCTGGTCTATCACGTAGACCATCGGCATGACGAGCGTATCATTTTCTACGCTCCGTGCAACGAGGAACGAGGAAATCGTCACAATCTCGATGAGCGTCAAAGCGACGATATTCTTGACCGAAACACTCTTGCGGCGCAAGGCGGCAAAAACGATGATGGCGATATCCGAAACAACATAGCCCAAAAGCATGACGTTGAATACATCGTGTCCCCAGCCGTAAGTGGCGACGTAATTGCCCACGCCACCCGATATGAGAAACTCGACGGTCTTGTAATAAACAGGGCTGTACCCCACCGTCATCGAGAGTGTACAAACAAAAATAGAAAGCAATAGCAGGAACAGTCCTAAGAACGTGGAAATTCGAAGTTTGCAGACCTTCAACAAGGCAAGAAACATGAACATAGGGAGGAACGCCGCGCCAAGGTAGTTCACCTTGTTGGCGATAATAGCCCCCTCAAGTGTAGTCGAAAACCCGAGGAGCATGTGCCCAAAGTTTGCGACCACCGTAGCACAAAATACGTAGAAAATGAAATTATTCTGCTGTTTTCTAAAAAAAACGGTCAAAACGGCAAGATTTACCGTCGAAAAAGCAAACATCAGAACTAAATAAATTTCACCCATTAATCATAAACCAAAGGCTTGTTTCACAAAGTTAACATTTTTGTTGGCAAACAAAAAAACACGGCTATTACTTTATTCTCATTTTCAGGGTAAAATAAAAAACCCGATGCCTATCGGCACCGGGTTCTTTAAAGCGGTTTGCTACTGATTAGCCTTCCACAGGAGCATCTGCGGCAGGCGCCTCGGGAGCGGCTTCGGCCGGGGCGGCTTCAGCGGCCTTCGGAGGGAGCAAAGCCTTCATGGAGAGCTTCACCTTGCCCTTCGGGTCAACGCCGAGGCAGAGCACTTCGACTTCGTCGCCGACATGGACAACGTCTTCGACCTTTTCGACGCGGTGGTCGGCAAGTTCGGAGATGTGCACGAGGCCGTCACGACCCGGGAGGATCTCGACGAAGGCGCCAAACGGCTGGATCGTCTTGACCTTGCCCTTGTACTTGCGACCCGGTTCCGGTTCAGCAGTCAATTCCTCGATCATGCGGCGGCAAACTTCACCAGCCTTGCCGGTCGGCGCAGCGATGTCGATGTTGCCGTTGTCGTCGATATTGATGGTGCAACCCGTCTGGGCCTGCATGCCCTTGATGACGGAGCCACCAGAACCGATGACGTCACGAATCTTGGTGGTCGGGATGCGCATTTTGAGCATCGTCGGAGCCTTCTCGGAAACCTTCGGACGCGGAGCGGCGAGACCGAGCGTCGTCATCTTGTTCAAGATGTGGAGACGGCCCTGCTTAGCCTGTTCCAAGGCTTCGCGCATGAGTTCCGGCGTGATGCCGCGGATCTTGATATCCATCTGGAAAGCGGTAATGCCTTCGGCAGTACCCGTCACCTTGAAGTCCATATCACCGAGGTGGTCTTCCGTACCGGTGATGTCGGTCAAGATCTTGATCTTGCCGCCTTCCTTCACGGAACCCTTTTCGGAGATGAGGCCCATGGCAACGCCTGCAACCGGAGCCTTGATAGGAACGCCAGCGTCCATCAAGCTCAAGCAGCCACCGCAAACAGAGGCCATGGAAGAAGAACCGTTGGATTCCTGAATTTCGGAAACCACGCGGATGGTGTACGGGAAGTCGTCCGGAAGCGGAAGCACGGCAGCGAGAGAACGTTCTGCCAAGTGGCCGTGACCGATTTCACGACGGGAAAGGCCCAACTTCTTGCATTCGCCCACAGAGTACGGCGGGAAGTTGTAGTGAAGCATGTAGCTCTTGGAGCCTTCGCCCTGGAGACTTTCAAAGCGTTGTTCGTCGGCCTTGGTGCCGAGCGTACAAATGACGAGGCCCTGGGTTTCGCCGCGCTGGAAGATGGCGGAACCGTGGGCACGCGGGAGGACGCCGAGTTCAATTTCGATCGGGCGAACTTCCGTGGTGGTACGTCCATCGAGACGCACGCCTTCGTTCAAGATCATCTCGCGCATGGCGGTACGTTCAAGGTCGCTGTAAATGGCCTTGGCGTCGGCAACCAGGGCGGGATCGGCGGCTTCGCCTTCGCCCGTGATGGCCTTGATACGGTCGTCTTCCAGCATGCGAGCGCAGAGGTCCGCCATAGCCGGATAGAAGTCCGTCTTGACCATGTTGGAGTGGACGTCCTTGTTGAGTTCGTCCCAGACCACGTCCTTGACGGCAGCCACGAGCTTGTCGTGAGCTTCGCCAGCGTGCTGCGGCTTGAGTTCCATCTTGGGCTTGGCGCAGCGGTCCACCAGTTGCTGTTGGGCCTTGCAAAGTTCCTTGATGACTTCGTGACCGGCGAGAATCGCATTGACCATGCAATCTTCGGAGACTTCATAAGCGCCACCTTCGACCATGCAAACGGAGTCTTCGGTACCGGCGACCACGAGGTCAAGATCGGCCACGGCGAGCTGGTCATAAGTCGGCATCACGACGTTCTGACCGTCAACCACGGCCACACGTACGGCGGCGACCTGCTGTTCAAACGGGAGTTCCGAAAGGCCAATCGAGAGAGAAGCTGCGCTCACGCCGAGAACGTCGGGAGCGAACTTCTTGTCGGCCGAAAGGACCTGAACAATGACCTGGACTTCACGAGTGAAGTTTTCGGGGAACATGGGGCGAATCGGACGGTCGATAATGCGGGCAGAGAGGATTTCCTCATCGCTCGGACGACCCGATTCACGCTTGTTGTAACCACCCGGCAGGCGACCGGCAGCATAGGACTTTTCGCGATATTCCACCGTCAGGGGGAAGAAGTCGCCATCCTTCTCTTCGCCGTAGCAAACCGTAGAGAGAACAAAGGCGTCGCCCATCTTGGCGACCGCCGCTCCACGAGCCTGCTTTGCAATGCGACCCGTTTCAAAAGAGATGACACGGCCATCGGGAAGCGTCACAGACACTTCCTTGGGGTCGAGCATCTTGCCATACTTGGCTTGGTATGCGTCAATAGACATAGATTATTCTCCAGTCCGCAGAGATTAACCGCGGAGACCGAGTTCCTTAATAAGAGCACGCTGGGCGACAATATCCTTTTCGCCATAGTACTTAAGGAGGTTTTTACGCTTAGCAACCATCATGGACAGACCGCGGAGGGAGTGGAAGTCCTTCTTGTTCACCTTGATGTGTTCAGTGAGGTTCTTGATCTTTTCCGTGAGGATGGCGATCTGGACGCGAACGTTACCAGTGTCCTTTTCGTTTTCGCCAAACTTAGCGGTGAGTTCTGCAGCTTTTTCTTTTGTGATGGTAGCCATATTACTATCCATTTCCTTTTGTTTTGATGTTTATTGTTTTAATTGCCTTCTTGTCTAAGTGTTCGCTCCGCCCAGTGGAATATGTAGAACTGGACGCGAAACCGAGATAAAAACGCAACTGTTGGGGCTAAATATAAGAAAATGTGAAATATGAAATGTAAAACGGAAACATAAAAATGGACTGAAAAAAGCCCTAAAAAACGTCTTTAAAGCCCCCCTGAGCAGCTTTTTCTATCTTTGGCACGTTATGTTCGAGGCTCTGAACTTCAACTTCTCGTTTTACGACTGGCTCCTAGTCTTTATGGTCACGGCGCTCGGTACCGTGAGTGCCTACCTCAAGGACCCGCAGCTCAAGGCGGTCACGGCAACCATTCCCATCCCCTTCGGCTTCGCCTACATTGCGGTGGGCCTCCCCATCGGGGCGGCAAATGCCATTTCGGGGTTCATGTGCATGCTCTACGCGAACATCGTGCGAATTCTGCATTACAAAGCCAAAATCCCCATCGTCCCCGCCATCATCCTGGGGCTCGTCTTTTTTGTGGTCGCAGGCATGTTCCTCATGCCGAGAGTCCCCGAGGGAGAGCCGTTCTTTATCGCCGTCTGCATTTTTGACTTTGCCGCAGGAGTATTCCTGTTCCAAACGCAAAAGTACAAGGCGGGAGTCCGCTACAAGACTCCCCTGCCGGTCTACATCAAGGCGCCCGCCATCGCCTTTGTAGTCGCAGGTCTCATGTTCATCAAAAAGCTCATGGGCGGCTTTTGCACAAGCTTCCCCATGATGAACTCCATCGTGAGCTACGAGAGCCGCCACTCGCTGGGCGACCAGTGCAGGCAACTCCCGCTTTTCTTGATTGCGGGCCCGTTCATGTTCCTTGAGATGCACTTTATCGAGACGCGCCTCGGATGGAACCACTGGATTGTCCTTTTGTGCGGCTACGCCCTGTTCACCGTCATCTACTGGCCGCTGAACAAGGAACTCAAGCGCCGCAACGAATGCAATTACAACAACAAGGCAAAGTAATGGAGGGCAAAATGGACTCGTACAACTTCAAGGTCATTGCCCGCATCAAAAACGACTTTGACGAAAAGTTCGGAGTCCCGCGGCAAAGCGGGATCTTGCGCAAAATGCGTTCGACCATCGTGTTCGAGCCCGAGTTCCGCAACGCCGACGTCCTGCGCGGCCTTGACGGTTTTAGCCACCTGTGGCTCCTGTGGATCTTTTCGAAGAACGTCCGCGACACGTGGAGCCCTACAGTGCGCCCGCCGCGCCTGGGAGGCAACAAGCGTCTGGGCGTATTCGCCACCCGCAGCAGTTTTCGCCCGAACCCCATCGCTATGAGTTGCGTCAAAATCGAGGAAATCCACCTGGACGGAAATAACGGCCCCGAGATCGTGGTGAGCGGCGCCGACCTCATGAGCGAAACGCCCATTGTGGACATCAAGCCCTACCTCCCCTACGCCGACTGTATTGAGGGCGCCGCGGGCGGTTTTGCCGGGAGCATTCCCGAGGGAGCCCTGCAGGTGGAATGCGCCCCCGAAGAATTAAAAAAACTTCCCGCCGATAAGCGGGAAACCCTCATTGAAATTTTGAAACAGGACCCGCGCCCCCACTACCAAAACGACCCATCCCGAATTTACGGATTCAGTTTTGGGGGGAGCGAGGTCCACTTTCAGGTAGACGGCGACATTCTCACCGTCACCTCGATTGACTGACCGGGTCAAAGACTCGGATAGCCTACTTAACCCCAATCTTTTGGACCATCACGATCGAGCCCACCTGCACCGAGAGCATGTAGCTGCCGGCGGGGAGAGCCTTGGCGTCAAAGCCAAGCGTACCCGAGGTCAAGCTGTTACCAAAGTCGAGCACTTCCTTGCCGAGCAAGCTGTATGCCTTTGCCGAAACGACCCTTTCGCCGTTCAAGGATACCGGGATCACCACGCGGCCGGCCGAGAGCATCGCTCTGCCGATGACCGGTTGCACAGCCGAAGCGGCAATGCCCTGGGGTTCTCCGCTCGAGCTCACGCCCCACCAGTTGTGGTGCGAAGACGAAGACGTCTCGTGTATATGGGAAGAGGAACTCGCAGGCGCCACGGCAGAAGAGCTCTCGGCTACCGAGCTGCTGGATTCTGCCACGCTGCTGCTGGATTCCGCTGTTCCGACCGGTTTGAGCTTGTCGCCCAACACCTCTATCATCTTCTCGGCATAGCGCTTACCAAAATCGCGGTATTCCTGCGAAGTAAAATGCACGTTCTGGCCGTCGCCCAGGGCCTGGTTGAACCCTTCGGAAGAAACCACGTAGAAGTTCTTGGACTGCTGCGGGAGCTTTGCTATGTTGTTGTTCGCACCGCTGCTCACGCCGCTGCGCAGCACTTCGCCCGCGAGGAACGGGATGTCGGCCCCGAGGCCCAGGTCCTTGATGATGTTGTCGTAGACGCCCTTGACCTTGGAGGGCCAGCTACCATCACTGGCATCGGTTTCTCCCTGGTGGAAGATGATGCCCTTGATGACGCCATCCTCCTGCGCCTTCTTGGCCATTTCGATCAAGCGACCGTAGGGGTTTCCGCCGTATTCGTTGATGCGCTGCGTCATATAGCTCTGCTGAGACCTCGCATAATTTGCATAGTTATTCTTGTCGAACAACTGGATGCTGCAACCTGCAACGGCCACCACGATGACGCCCACCTTGATCTGGGAATCGGTTTTTTCGACCATGGTACGGCCGAAGTAATCCGTAGGCCCGAGTTTTGCTCCCTGGCAGTGGGCAAGCGGCGGAGTGGCCTTGGACCACTTTCCCTTGGTCTTTCCAGAACAGGAGCCGTTGTCTGAAGCCCAGAGGTCCTGGAATCGGTCGTCGACCGTCTTGTCCTGGTTTTCGACATTGCCTTGGCCTTCCATATTGGACTGGCCAAACGCGAGATAGATGTGGAAATTGGGATCTGGGTCCGCCAATGTGACGGACGCCGCCATCAAGGCAGCAAATCCTAAAGACTTGATGTTCATTTTTTACTCCTTAACAACACACTTTTACAGGACTTTAAAGAGCCCGTGAGCATAAATTATTATGGAAAGAATGTTTTTTTTCTAAAAAAATTCCATTTCCGTTGTATAAATATTCAACATCGGACCGTTTACAAAGCCCCATTTTAACCGACAAACGCAAAAAAAGGGCTTTACCATTCGTTTTTTTTCGTTTATCGTTTTTTTTACAGCCGAAAAATTTATATTCCAAAAAAAAACAACAAAAGAGGATCAATATGAAAAACAAGATTTTGGCCATGGCAGCCATCTCCAGCCTTTGCCTTTTGGGCGCTTGCAGCGAAGACGAAGCGGACCCGACCCGTGCCGAGCTCTGCGCCTCCGGTCTGAGCGCCGACTGCCTCATTGGCACCTGGAACCTGAACGGAGCCTACGAAGTCGTGCTTAACGAAGACGGCACGGTCACCAGCAGCATCTTCCCCGACCACAACTTCTCGGCAAGCCCTTCCAAGCTCACCTTCAACGAAGGTGGAAAGTTTGAATTTGACCTCTCCAAGGTAAACCATGCGACCTGTGCAGAAAGCCCCGTCTATGGAGACTGGTCCATTTCGGGCAAAACACTCACCCTTAGAACCAGGAACGGCAACACCTGCATGAACCCCAAGACCTGGACTGGCACCCCGGGCATCAAGGTCAACGGCGCCGTTGTTGAAATGGACATCCCCGGCATTTTCTTCTTGAACTCCGAGATGGAATATGCCGATGAAAGCGAAAAACTAAACACCCACGAAATCTTTACGATTAGCGCCAACTAGGCGTTAACGACGCCAACGGTTCTTTTCGTACTGGCGCAGCATTTCTACAGCTTCAAGGCAGTCCTCGTCTTGAAGCTTTTTTTGTACACGGAGGGTGAACGCCGAAACAGTCTCGCCCGCGGCCCTGGTATAACCGGCTTTCAAGAGGGTCCGCTCGGCCCGATCGAGGATGGCGATCCAGTGGGCAGCCCGATTTCCCTTCGGTTGACCACGCCTCCTTGAAAACACCCTGCGAACCTTGAACAACGCAACAAGGATCACCATCAAGACCAAGCCCGCATAAAAATAGGGGCTGTCCAAAACGCCAGCAGTCGTGCTTTGCCAACTGTCAACAACCCTACGCCACTCGCCCTCCCTGAGCACGTGGAATGCGTAGGCAAAGCGGCCCTTCAAGGATTCCCACTTGATCTGCCACCAGAACGACCTTGAATCCCACATTACCATTATGGGAGGCGTCGGATCGAACGTGAGCCATTGGTCGTGAGCGTAGACTTCCACCCAGGCATGGCTATGGCGACGGCGGAACAGCGCATATGGGCGGCCCTCCACGCGCTCGGGATGGGCAAACCCCGAAACATAGCGCGCCGGAATCCCAAAGTGGCGAAAAAGAAGCGTCGCCAACGTCGCGTAGTACTCGCAATACCCTTGCTTGGCATTCCAAAACACAACAAGCGGGTCGGCACGAGTGCCGCTGGACTGGCGGCGCGCTTCACGTACACCGGGAACAACCAGCGAATACTTGAAGTTTTGAACAAAGTACTGACGGATGTGGTACGCCAGCGAGTCCGGGTACCCCTCGGTGATACTTGTATCGGAGGGCAGTTCCATGACCCGAGCCACCGAATCGACAAATTCTCGGTAAAGCACCCCTATCTGGAGGTTCACGGAGTCCCTCGCTCCCGCGCTATCGATTTCGAACAAAGTTTGTTTTGCCGGAGGAACGTAATAGTACCAGTCCCCACGATTGCCGTTCGCCCCCGCAAAAATGCCGGAAGCATAATAGTCCAGGGAGTCCGCGTTCTTGGCCGCCACGCCCACCGCACGCGGGTCCGCAAACAGGTAGCCAAAGTTGTCGAAGGCGGACTGCACCCACACCGACTTCACGCCCGGTTTACGCGTCACCGAATCTGCAAGTTCAAAAACGGCGTAGTCCACGCGGTAATACTGCGGGTAAATTTTGCTTTCGGCCTTGGCGGGCAACTTCCAAAGCCCGGCAACGTACTTCTCGTAAACCGCGGCACGGAGGTATTCCGGTGCCAGCGAATCCCAAACACGCAACACGACTTGATCGTTGTAGCGCGACGTGTAGTTGTTCGAGAAGGAGCCCAGTGACATCACGGGGTCGAAACCCATTATGCGGTTTCTCTCGGCGAAATCCCTTTCCCACCGTCCATCGTAATGTCGATGGCTTTTCCAGTATTGCCAGCCGCCAATGGCCGCAGCGCCCATCCCCATAAAGAGCAAAACAAAAAGGAGGTGTTTGTACAAAGCCGTCCGTGGGCGGGCGTAAGTTACCGCCACCAGCAACAGCCCTGCGGCCCCCAGAGCCACGCACGGGCGCGGAGCCTGAAAAAGTCCCATGAACAAGGCGGCGACCCCGTTGAACGCCACAAAGACTTCGTAGGCTCCGTTGCCCACACTCCGTTTTTGCAGCCACGCGAGGAACAGTAGGTACCACGCCGGGATGTAGACGATATACGGGGACATCCCGTAGTCCACGCTCGGGGTCAGCACCCACCAAATGGCGCACGGGACAATCCCCAAATAGGCAATTGTCTTTTTATAGCGAGGGGGAGACGCCTTCGGTTGCGAGAACAACCAGCCTCGAAGGGGCAAGTACACAAACAGAGCCAAAAAGAGGATGCCCAAAAAAAGGAGTTCGCTGCTCACTCCCAAATTGAACGAGGCGATGCACAAAAAGAGCGTCCTGCAAATCTCACGCACGTTTTTTTCACGGGCGAACGTCATCATAACGAGACCTCCGCAGGCACGCTGTGCAAAAACAGGACATCATCCGACGGGGATTCGGCGGGCTGGGCGCCGTGTCGCATATCAACCACAATCTGCTTGTGGACAAGGGCATTCAACTCGGGTTCAAGACCCAGACGAAGTACGGGCCCCGTGGGACGTGCGGCCGGGGACCACGTTTTTTTTGGCGGAGCCTTTTGCCGGTACAGTCCTGCCCGCGGGATACGGGCCAGGGACTCGAGCAGCGAAACTCCGCCGTCGGCACTGACCAGCGGGACTTCCTCGTTGCCGATAAAAAAGCGTCCGAGAGTCCCACGCTCCAAAAGCCATAGGCCGATGCCCGCGGCCAAGCGCACAAGCGGTTCCAAGTTCATCTTTTCGCGCAAGCCCCGTGCTGTGGTGTCGAGCACCAGCACGGCACCGGCGCCCCGCTCCGTCTCGAACTCCTTGGTGAAGGGGCGCCCGTAGCGGGCAAACGCCTTGTGGTGCAAGTCTCTCAGCGAATCGCCCTCGCGATACTCGCGCACGCCCACAAAATCCATGCCGCGCATAAGGCTCGGCATCAGTAGCGGGGCGAACACCACCCCGCTCGCCCCCGACGTGAGGAAGGAAAAACTTAAAATCTTTACCGGGCGCGGGAAAACCAAAAGTTCAGCCTTGCCAACGGTCGCCGCATAACGCAGCATCCCCTGCACCTCGGGAACAATCACCGCCACCTTCGGAACCAAATACGCACCACGGTTTCCCACCCGAAGGCGACACTGTAAATTCGCCACCTCGCCCATGGCAAGCGGTCGCAAATCGGGCTCCTCGCACTTTATACTCGGATCCATCCTAAAGCAGCCGACACTCACCGCGTCCATTTTGTTTGCCGCCGTCACAGTAACCGTCAATGTGGTTTCGCCACCCTCGAACGCCGGCGGCACCACCACCTCGCCCGCCATTACTTTGTTCTTACGGCTTGTCAAGAACAAGCTCGGCACCAATGTCAAAATGAACAAGAAGTCAATTCCGCAAAAAATCCACGCCGCCCAAAAACCGGGGACCATCCCCACAAACATCGAAAACATCAAAAGCGCAGCCGCCGCATGCCCCGCCGGCATAAAGTTCTCTTGCCAACGATAGTAAAGGCGCATCAAAAGCCCCGCACGCTTGGGCGCGCGAGGGATCGCCTTGACAATCCATGTGAGGGGCTGAACAAACGACATGGAACTCTATCGCTATTTAGGGATTTTCACCTGTTTCACGATCTGTTCCAAAAGTACTCTCGAAATCCCGGGAGTCGACTCCTTGGCAAATACGCGGTGTTCCATCACGGGGTAAAAAACTTTTTGGATATCGTCGGGATTCACGAAATCGCGACCCGCCACATAGGCGCTTGCCTGCGCCATCTTCACCAGGTTAATACCCGCACGCGGGCTCGCCGCCAAACGCACCGCCGGGTTCACGCGAGTCGCCTGCACCAGCGAGACCACGTATTGTTCCAAAGCCTCGTCCACGTGGATCCGGACCACTTCCTTGCGCGTCTTCAAAATCTCGTCGGGAGTCGTCACTGCAGTAAGCGAGTCCAGCGGTTTGGATTCGCGGTGGCTGCGCAAAATCTGGAGTTCCGTCTCGTCGCTTGGGTAGCCCAGCGAAAGCCGGATCATAAAGCGGTCCATTTGAGCCTCGGGGAGCGGGAACACCCCATGGAATTCCACAGGGTTCTCGGTCGCAAGCACCATAAAGAGTTCCGGCAACTTGTGGGGAGTCCCTTCCAAGCTCACCTGACGTTCTTCCATGGCCTCCAACAGGGCGCTCTGTGTGCGGGGCGACGCACGGTTGATTTCGTCGGCCAAAAGCACCTGCGTAAACACAGGACCCTTGCGAATTTCAAAGTCGCCCTTGTTCGCCTTGTAAACCGCACCGCCGGTCACGTCGGCCGGGAGCAGGTCCGGGGTAAATTGGATTCGGGCAAAATCGGCACCGACCGCCGCCGCGAGCGCCTTCGCCAAAGTCGTCTTGCCCGTGCCGGGGACGTCTTCAATAAGCACATGGCCATCGGCCAGCAAGGCCATCACGAGCATTTCTACGGAATCGTGCTTGCCCAAAAGCACAGAGTCTAAAGCATCTATAAGTCGTTTAATCATATTTTTAAATATATCCTCAAATTCTATATTTGGAACATGGATTCTAAGAACAACACCGTTATAGTCGGGCTCTCGGGCGGAGTGGATTCCGCCCTGGCCGCATGGACGCTCAAGCAGCAAGGCTTCAACGTCATTGGAGTCACCATGGCCACATGGGACGGCTCCCTGGACATTCCCAAAATCGAAGGCAAGTCCGGCTGCTACGGTCCCAACGAGGACGAGAGCATCGCCGAGGCCAAGACCGTGGCCGACCGCCTTGGAATCCCGCACTACACCGTGCAGGTGTCTAGCGAATACACCCACGAGGTGCTGGACTACTTCCGCAGCGAGTACCGTGCGGGCCGCACGCCGAACCCGTGCGTGCGCTGCAACCAGACCATTAAATTCGGCGCGCTGCTGAACGCCGCCCGCAAAATGGGAATCCAGTTCGACTACTTCGCCACGGGCCACTATGCCCGTCTCGATTTCAAGAGCCCCACGGAACCCTTCTTGTACCGCGCTACCGACCTGTCCAAAGACCAGTCATACTTTTTATCGCGCCTTTCCATAGACCAGCTCTCCATCGTCAAGTTCCCCCTCGGCGGCATGCGCAAAGAAGACGTGAAGGCGCTCGCCCGCGAAATCGGCTGGGCCGACTACGCCGACAAAAAAGAGAGCCAGGATTTTTTGGAATGCGGAGACTACTCCGTGCTCTTCGACGAATCCGACAACGTCCCCGGCGACTTTGTGGACCTCGAAGGCAACGTACTCGGGCGCCACAAAGGCATTGTCCACTACACCATCGGCCAGCGCAAGGGTTTAAACATCGGCGGCCAGCCGGAGCCCCTCTTTGTCGTGAAGATTGACGCCGAAAAGAACCAGGTGGTACTCGGTCCGCGAAACACGCTCCAGTGCACCGAAGTCCACGCCGTGAACGTGAACCTCATGGTCGAAAATAACGCGCCATGTCTTTCTAAAAAGCTCTCGGCGCAAATCCGCCTGGGCCACAAGGGTTCCATGGCAAGCATCGTCAACTTAAACGACAACGAAATCACCGTGCGTTTTGACGAGCCACAGTTCGCTTCCACGCCGGGTCAAATCCTGGTACTCTACGACGGGGACGGAGTCGTACTCTCCGCCGTCATCGACAAATAGCCTAGCCCTGGCTTTCGATATATTCACCGCCAAAGGCGCTCCCGCTCACCGAGAGGATCGGCGGGAACTGAATGCGCTTCGCCAGTGCAATGCCGCGGAACCGGCGATGCCAGGCGCGCATGTCTTCGAGGGCGGCATCCTTTGTTTTGAATAACTTCTTGAAGTACTTCTCGTCGGCGCCGATCTTTTTGCAGAGCGTGCCGTTTGCCAGCAACTTCTCGGTATCCTCGAGCGCGTGGCGTTCATCGACCCAGTAGGCAAAGAGTCTGTCGTGGTAGGGGTACTTGATGGGGTCGCCCTTACCCTCGTCCACGTTCATCGCGTCGCTCAGTTCTGCGCTGGCGGGCACGTCAATGGAGGCCTTCGGGATAATTTCGCCATTGCGGTTGATGTAGTTCGCAAGTTCGTAGACCTGCGTTTTCCAGAGATCGCCCAAGGCGCACATCACACCGCAAGAGTCGCCATAGAGCGTGCAATAGCCCGCGGTGGCTTCGCTCTTGTTGCCGTTGCAGGTAATGCCCGCGCCCAAAACGGAGGCAATCGAAAGCAACACGCTCGACGAACGCGTACGCGCCTGCAAATTCTCGTAATGGAGGCCCTCGACCTTGATCTTGGCGTTGCTGCGTTCGAACTTGCACTTGGCCAAATCCTTACGGATGGCATTCAGCATGCCCTCAATCGGCGCGACCGTATAAGGGCAACCCAAATTGACCGCCAGGTCGTGGGCGGCATTCTTCGTGGTGCTGGAATTAAAACGGGTGGGCATGTTCACTAGGTAAACGTTCTCGGGCCCAATCGCCTCGGCATAGAGCGCCGCAGAGACGGCACTATCAATGCCGCCGCTCGCCCCGATGACCATGCGCCCAATGTGAAACTTCTTCAGGTTCTCGCGAATCATGAGCACCAAGGCGTCATGGACCTCGGCAATCTTTTGGGTATAGGGTTTGAACGATTTCGCGGGTTTGCCCTCCGGGTCGTAAACCTTAATGCCACCTTTGGCATCCACCTTCACCAGGGCTTCCGCCGCCTTGAACTGCGGCATACGAAAAACGATTTTCCCCGTCTTGTCAAAAATACAACTGCCGCCGTCCATGGCATAAATGTTCTTGCCCGAATTGCAGGTGCCCACCGGCGCCACATAAAAAACAGGCCTCTTGGCTTCGCGGGCCACCTTGGAATACTTTTCTTTCACAACAGCAGCCTTTCCCAGGTTGTAGGTATGCTCCAACGAGACCACGACAAACTGTTTCTCGAGGGAATCCCCGACAATAATCTTTTTATCCTTGTTGAGCTTCACGAACTTCCTAAAACAAGCCGCCCAGCGGCCTTGCAAACCGCTCTCGAAGCCTTTTGCCCCCAGCATGTAACTACCCAACAGGGCTCCCGCAGGGAACAGAACGTAATCGGCGCCCGCCTTTTTAGCTCGGGAAATCGCAGCGCTCATCGTGTTGAAATTCTCTTCCGGATTCCCCGGTTCCACGTTCATTTGGACCATGTAGATATTCATCGTTCGACCTTTGGCGGCTACAGCGCCTTTTCGGCACAAATATAAAAAGTTGCCGAACGCGAGTCCGGCAACTTTTCAAAAACACTCAAGCGAGCCTTATTCGTACTTGGGGGCAGCCCAAGTTTCAGGAATTTCGACTGGTGCCGGATCAGCCTCGCCAATGAACGAAGGCGTATGGGTAAATGTAAAGCCCTTCTCGGCATCAAAATCCGTCACCTTGCCCATGACCGCCTTGCAAATATCGGGGTCAAAGCAAGTTTTGCTGCTCAAAAAGAGGTAGTCGCCAAACACACCCCAGTTTCCAGTCAAGTGCGGTTGGACACCCACCAAAATTTCATAGGTCTCGTCAGACTTCAACTTCATGGTCCACTCCTTGCCACCAGCCGAGGCATCCCATTCCGTCGCAAGCTTGTCGACATCGAGATTTTTAAACTCGAACTTAGAATCCTTACACGAGTTCTTGGTTCCCACAACAGGCCCCATCTCAAAGGAGGAGGAAACTTCCATGGTGTAGAGGGCGCTGGAAGATTCCCTTCTGAACTTGGGCAGCATAAGAAGCTTGCTGCGCTGGATGTCGAAATACCCGGCGATCCAGTTGACAGTATCCTTGCCGACAACACGAACCAGCATAAAGCTGTCGTCAAAGAACGAATAGACATTCGTGGTGTCGCCAACTTCGCAGCTCAACCGCTTCCCCGTGACGTCTTCGGCTTTCGAAAGGATATCTTCGCTAAACTTGACCCTGTCCGTGACAACCTTATTGGTGTCGCCCTTGTCCACAAAATACAGGAGCTCAGGTTCTTCGCCTTCCTGGTTCACAATAAAGTTAATCGTCAAGCCGTCGTGCGCCATGGACTTCAAGGAGTCGATCGTACCATTGCCACTGATGTAGGCAACGCCCGCATTGGAAGAGCCAATCTTGAGCTTACCGTTGGCAAAATCCGATTGAACCGCCACCCAGGCAGAATCCTGGATTTCGCCCGGAAGCCAGAAAGTAAAGAAACCCTTCTTGGCGCCGGCAGAAAGCTTGATATCCGTACCAAAAAGTCCCTTCAAAACCATATTCTTTTCGAGGTCATCGAAGGTCGCGGCACGAATCGGGGCGTTGTCGTCAACAGAAGAAGACGATTCATCCCCATCTTGCACCGATGAACTTGATTTATCCTCGTCAGATCCGCTGGAACCGTCTTCGCCCATAGAAGACGAAGACTCCACAATTTTGCTATCCGTCTTGTCGGTATTGTCGACAGAGGTACTGCTGTCATCGCCACAGGCGATGAGCGAAAGTGATGCGGCCAAGCAACCGGCCCACAGGAATGACTTTTTCATTAGAGCTCCTCTTTTTAGCAAAATATACTCCAAAAGCCCCCAAAAAGCTAAAAAAGGGAGTAAAAAACAAAATTTATACTAAAAAAATCACACTAAAATGCCGATTTTGGTGCGTAACCCAGATCTTTTTTGGCGGATTCTATCCCGGGGACAGCGTCGTACAAAAAACCCGCCAGGGCCTGTTCGGCCGAAACCCGGCTGCCACCAATCCAGTTTTTGAAGGCTGCCGCCTTTTTTGCAACCCACCAGGGGAGCGGGAGCATGAGGTGCCTCAACCCGGCGCTCGACAAAATCAGCTGCGCCATCTGCGCCATCGACATCACGTCGGGACCGGCAAGGGCATAGGTTTTGCCCACCGATTCCTTGCTCAAGCCCGCCGCCGCAACACCCGTCACCAAATCAACGCTACGGACCGGGCGTTTCAACGCCGTTCCGCCCCCGGGCAAAAAATACACCGGGAAACGCTTGACATAACGGGCGTACATATTGAACTCGACACCGCCACCATCGCCAATCACAAGCGTCGGGCGCACGATGGTCCAGTCGAGTCCCGATTCCTTGACGCACGCCTCCCCCGCAAGTTTGCTTGCGCCATAGGGAGTTAAAACTGGGTAAGTCACAGAAATACTCGACACGTAAAGAATCCGACGAATGCCGGCATCCTGGCAGGCAGACACCACGTTCCGCGTGCCCCCGGCATTGACACGCTCAAAGGCGGCCGGGTCGGTCGAAAGCAAAACGGCAGCTAAATGAAAGACGGCATCCACCCCGTCAAAAGCGGGGCGCATGGAACCGTAGTCGGTAACATCCCCCCGAAAAACCTCCACCTGCGGAGGAATCGCATCATCCACGCAATCGCCCGGGAGCGTCAAAACGCGAACACACACACCGCGTTTTAAGAGCTCCCGACACAGCGCCTTCCCTACGACGCCGGCACCACCCGTTACTAGAATCCGCACCAGAAACCTCTCTATGTTTCTAGCATATAGCGGAGATCTTTGACCTGCCTCGCAAGGGCATCATCCTTGTCCATCATGGCTTTCAAAGATTCGATGGCGGCGATTACTGTGGAATGTTTGCGATTAAAAAAGCGACCCAGTTCCTGGAATGTTTCCGATGTAAATTCCTGGCACAGGAGCATGGCAATTTTACGCGGGATCGAAGCCTTCTTGTCTTGACGGCTGGAGGTCAGCACCACCATGTCGACATCGAATGTCGCCGCGACAATCTCGCTAATGCTCTTGAGCGTAAGCGTGGCACCGTCATTTTGTGGGGAGACCAGCAACTGCTTGACGCAACTGAGGTTCAACTCCACACCGTTCAAAGTGTGCATTGCCCTAAGCCAGTTCAGCAAGCCCTCGATCAGGCGCACGTTGGCACGCGGCGGAATCGAAAGGAACCGGTAAATCTCTTCGCGATCCTTGTCGGCAAAAGGTAAATCCTCCGACTTTCTGCGAATCAAGTCCATACGGGTGGCAAGATCAGGTTCCTCAAGCCCAACACCCACGCAATTTTCCAAGTGTGCCAAAAGCATGGCGCTCAACTGCGGAATCTTGGATTCGCGAACGGGCTTCTCCCCCATAGCCAACTTTTTGAAGGCACTGGGATGACGGTCGCATGTGAGAACCACCTGCTTACCACGACTGCGCAAGAACTTGATCAACTGGACAAGGCGTTCCTGGCTTCTGGTACTTCTTTCAAGAAGTTGGATATCGTCAATCAGCAAAACATCACATTCTGCATAACGTTCCTTGAACTTCTGCAAAAGATCCTGCGCCAAATCCTTTTCTCCGGCATAAGATGCTTTGCCAATAGAAGCGCAATCACGCAAAAAATCAAACGCCTGTCGATAAACAATCTTAAAACCAGGGCAAGTCTTTTGAAGGCGCGCCCCAACAGATTGGATCAGGTGCGTTTTGCCGAGCCCCGTAGCCCCATACAGCAAAAGCGGATTCAGGTCCTTGTCCCCCGGATTCTCGACAACTGCCTGGCATGCGCGCAGGGCTGTAGAATTGCAAGAACCTTCCACAAAATTCTCAAAGGTATTGTTCTTATAAAACAGGGCTTTGGCACGGGGAACTTTTTTCGCTACAGGACGCGGAGTCCTAATGACCGGAGGCATCGGGGGCGTCAGCTTTATTTCCGGAATGGTCTGCGACGGCTCCAGGATTCGGACCTTGTAGTCAATAAAAGCAGAACCCAGTTCCTGGGCAAAATACTTGCGAAGCAAATTGCCATAATGGCTATTGAGCCACGTCTCACGGAAAGTATCGGGCGCAGTAAGGAGAACGTAGCCCGCTTCAAACCCTTCGTAGCCGATGGCGTCCAAAATGGCCGTGCCAAAATCGTTGCATTCTGCACAAATCTTTTCGCGCACAGAATGCCATGGCGACACGGGATTAATCAATAAAGAAACAATATTTTCCACTCTATACCAAAAATCAATAAGTAGGTCTAAAAAACGTTGGGACAAAAAAATTAAGTAAAGCCCCAAAGGCGAGGGAAAAACTTCTCGTATTTTTTTAAGGATTGCCCAAAACGGGGCAATTTCGGCAAATTTATTTTAATCCCCAAAAATGCCCATTTCATTCCGCAAAACACCCAAGTTTAATCACGCAAGAATCCATCCCATCCCCATATGGATTTCACAATATATCAACAGGAAAATTTTAAACCATCCCTTGACAGCCGCCCTACTGCACAAATCAGCAGTCCCAGCACCCAAAAACGGCTTTTTTTGCCAAATTTTAGCCATTTTTTGACATCATAGGCACGTAACTCATTGACTATGGGGCAGTTGAGTAAGCATCTTGTAGTTTTTTCTTATCAAAAACGACATAGTTGCTATCCACATATTCTGCACTCCACATAGGAGCGTTTTCCAAAGCCTCAATTAAGGCGCCCCAACGGGCATAGTATCGCCGGGGGAACACCGCCCTGTCTATGCCCAGCGCTTCAGCGTCACGAACAAATTCGTTCGGTTGTTCAGAATACCGCAGATATCGTTCAAAAAAAACAGCCGTTTTAAGGATAAAGCGCCCATCAATATAGGTGGAATCCATGGGATTCACAAACGCCAGGTAGCCACCGGCACGGTCATCGTTAAAAAGCCTCCCCGCATGCGGGTGCGCTTTCATCCACTGCGCCGCCATTACGGGCACCCGTTGAGCCGAAACCATCGTCGCTTCGTATGCCGTCAAGGACTTCGCCCAAAAACCGAATATGGCAAAGACCAGGAGGAGCGAAAGCCACACACTCTTCTTTGCCAATGGGACACAATGCACCTTGGGCAAAACGCACGCCATGGCTACCGGCAACAGCAACACAAAGTTCCGCTCGGCTACAAGCGTCAAACACGCCATTATCGCCAAGCAGCCGCAAGTGACAAGATTTTCACGCCAAAAGCCTTGAACCGCGCGCTCCACGGCAAAGGCCAATGCAATCAAAGCCACGACAATCATCATGATCGAGGGAAGCAGGTTTTCGCCTGCCATCAAGAGCGTCACAGGGCTGCGGTTCTCGGCGATTTCACTCGCAAAAATGACGGCCGAAGGCGAAATGCCCAAAAGACGATCCAACAGACCGAATGGGTACAAGAACAAGTCGAGTCCATCCCGGTGAAAAAAAGGCGTCAAGAACAAAACGGCGACAAAAAAGATTGCAGGCACATCCCTAGCGGGAGAAAACCGCCCCCCCTTTTTTTTGAAATTCTCTGCCACAGCCGCCGCAACGCAAAGTCCCGCAAACAGAGGTCCCAAAATATAAAGCCCCTGGACATTGCACCAAATCCATTGCAAAGCCAAAATCGCCAATACGACCGATACCATAAGCAACCGTTTCACCGACACGCCGTCATACCAACAGCAAACGAGCCATGGCAATACATTCCAGTAAACGCCCAAAAACAAAAGGGAAAATACAACTGGTCGAATTTCGAACTGAAAACGGAAAATGAAAAGTAAAAGGACCGACACCGCCATAACGGGCCATGTGCGTGCCGTCCCAAGCGACGGAGAAAAGGTCTTTCGCAGAAAAAGGGCAAAGACACACCCCCATAAAACAGCCTTGAATGCAACCAGCAAAGGGGCTCCACCAGCAGTATAAACAAAAGCCACCACCTGCTGAAAAAAATCATGCACATTAACCACGGGAATCCGCACGGGAGTCCACGTAGTCACCCACTCGCGGGCGCAGGCCATGTGCCACCAAATATCGGTATCGGTCAACGGGAAAATGGCAAACAATGTTGCAGCTAGGGCAACCAAATATGCGGGCCAAGCTGCGTTACGCACGTTCTACTCCAATGTTTTCAAGATGGAAACCAAGCGAGCCGTCATTTTTTCCGCCCCCTTAGAACTCAAATGATCGTCGTCAAAGGCCATTTCGTTACTGTAGTCGTGGTTTCCCATTTTATTTTCATCCATCAAAATAAAGTACTTTTCGGCCTTATCCAGAGAATCAAGCCGTTCAATTCGTTTCTGGGCTTCAGAACGCTGAAGACCATAGGGACCAAAGCTCCCCGTATTTTTAAACTCCGGTGACAAGGGGAAAATAATCCCTATAAAGTATATGTTCTTCTCTTTCGCCATTTGGAAGGTTTCGATTACATGATCCAACCGAAAATCCAAGTTCTCCATTTCCATATCAGAATAAACGGAATCAACCAGAATTTCAATGGGATTCCAACTTTGCGAAGGCGTATAAAAGCCGCCCCTCTGCGTAATAGCATCTACAACCACTTTTTCTGCCGGATAAGAATTTTCTACGGCATCCAAAAAACTTTCCGGGACATAATCAGCCCAGTAGTTATGATTCATATCATAGACATACCCAGGGCCGGCCGAGACAATCAAAGACAAGTGATCTTCTAGACCGCGCCAGCTGTCCAAATCAATCGAGAATACAATCGCCTTAATCTCGTCAGAATGGTTAAATACGTAATTTCGAATAAAATACATATCGCGGACCGGGTCAATTCCAGACACAGCCATATTCAGCATATTCCATTCCAAATACAGATCCGGGTTGACGCCCCTCTCCATACGCGAGCTACCAAATAAAATGACTTCCGTTGTCTTCAAATTTTTCCAATACAGTCCCATTTTCACACGATACCTTGACTGTTCCACATCATGAAATTCAGACAGGTACACACCAGCGCTATCCAATTCTATCACAAAGTCTTCGTTGGACTTTACCGAATGCCTGACCCACAAGCAAGGGTGCCAAAGTTCACTTCCCTCAGCCAAGTTCAGCATAGTGCCGCCAACCACGTTCAAAGCCACCAGCTGGACATGAGCACCATTGTCGTTAACCAAGGTTGCAACCACCAAGCTGTCATTCACCCATTCCGTATGATCAAAAGTCATTCCTATGGGAGCCGTAAATGTCTTTTTTAGTTTGCCCGTGCTATCGGCAATCAAGAGGACTTCATGGCTCGAATACTTTTTCTTAGCAAATTGACGTCCTTGCGTTCCACCAAAATCCAGGAACAGCGTGCGTTTGCTGCTATCTTTAGCCAAGCTTACATTGCAAGCCTGTTCGCCACCGTACCAAACCGTGTCACGTCCATGAACTCGGGCGCGAAGCAATCGAGCCCCAGTCACAGCCAACTGGTTGTCGTAACTGACCCCACCATGATACGCCCCGTCAAACAGTTTCTCGGGCACGCCAAACTTACCATCGCTAAACTTCACTTGCCATGTAGCGGACTGCGCAAAAGCGGATGCATCTTTGTTATTGGCGGAACTCGTCACATAGACAATAACCGTATCGCCATTTTCAAGAACACGCCAACGCGGAATCGCCGCAGATTCCACATCCAGCTTAACCAAGTTTGACCCGTTTTCGTTCAAATCACGCACATAAACACTGGACTCGCCGGACACCCCCTCTAGCCCCGTACAAAAAGCAACGCGCCCCCCATCTGGAGATATATCTGGATGGTAGGAATCCAAGGTGTCTTTGATTTCTATTACAAACACATTCCCAAACGAATAATCTATAAACGCTAAATTTCCCGTGACGTCATTGCGGAAAGCCAAGATGGTCTTATAAGTTCCCATAAAGGACTTAATGGATGAGGAATTCGTCAAAGGAATAATTCTGGAATCCGAGATCACACCATCGTTTCCCATCCACGAAGGATTGGGAATTGAGCCATAAGCCAACCTAAAGCCTACATAATCAGCTCGCGTAGATGACGTTACCGTGTAAATGTCACCTCGGCTAAAAATATTTACAAGCGATGCATCATTACGCCACGAACCGCCCTTGACGATCCGTTTGCCAATTCCGCCTCCATCGGGAGCGCCCACATAATTTTGTAATACAGTATCCTTAAAATTCCCGGACCAATCGTTCACCCATTCCATGGCATTGCCCGCCATATCGCACGGAATTCCCTTTTTTGAGGATTCCGATGTGCATACCGGGTGCAAACGATACCCCGAGTTCGAAGAGAACCAGCTCTTTTGCGGGTTCCAAGCGCTAAAAGCGACTAAGGACCATTCTGCCTCCGTGGGCAAACGGAACGCATTAGCTTCGGGATGAAACGCCAAACCTTCCATCCCTATGCAATGTCTTTCGACATCAAAGAGAATCTTCACATACGTATACGCCGTATCTTTCGCAAAGGCCTTGCTTCGAGCATTGGCAAAAAGAACTGCGTCGTAATACGTAATGTTCACCGCCGGCAGCTGTTTATCTTCGCAATCTAAAACCAAGCCGTACTCATTTTGCATCAATTCATTGAATTCACCGCAAGTCACTTCATGCGAGCCAATGTCAAAATCGTAATCAAAACTCACCTTCATTTGCGGGCGCTCATCCGCCTTTGCAGTCGCGTCATCGGTGCCAAGCGTTACAAACATGCCCTTGGAACGCACATGGTACATATCATCGGCAACAGCATCCCCATCAAATTCCACCTCCGGGCTCAATGGAGCTACTGAATTGGAACAGGCGAGCAAAAACATTACCGCCACAGGAATCACAAACGAGATTATTGTCAACGAAACCTTTTTCATAAGCTACTCTAATGTTTGCAACAAGGAATCTACACGAGCCGTTAGTTTTTCTGCCCCTTTGGTACACAAATGGTCCCAATTCAGAGCTGTTCCTTCGTCATAATCGTGATTTCCCATTTTATTCTCGTCCAACAATATAAAGTTAGAATATGTTTTACTTAAATTCTTTATTTCCGATATCAAACTGGGAGCCACAGAGCGTTGTAAGCCATAACGCCCAAAGGAACCCGAATTTTGGTAGCCCGGGGACTGGGGAAAAATCACACCTATAACAAAAATTTCCCTATTTTTTGCCATTTCCAATATCGTTTTAAGCTGGTTAAACGAATCGTAGAACAACTGCGGATTCGCCTCATACCACGTACTATCGTGATCCACAAACGCCCCCTCGCCCCAACCAAGGCAGTTCGACTCCTGGAATCCACGATGCGGCATTAAGTTCTTTTCGTACACAAGCATTCCCAACGAGGAGTGGGCCAACTCGTAAATCCCCGCGGGAGCCCCCTTTTCCCAATACCCATGGTTTTCATCATAAACGTAGCCAGGATATTTCTGATATTCCGACGCAAAGAAATTATCGATATCATAGCTTTTCCACCAAAAATCAATGTCGAGCCCAACGACCAAATACTTTAGATTTTTGACGTGAGGCAAAATATAGTTCTCTAGGAACGGGATGTCTGCATATACGTTTGTCGGTGCACTAGACAGGTTTATGGCATAAAAAGAAGATGACATTTTTTCGGGATTCAAAGCCGCCAACGTTCGTGAAGATCCCATAAAAACAACATTTGCAGAATCCTTGTACTTCCACAAGAGTTCCATTTTATAACGCATGATTATCGCCGATTCCCCTCCAGCAGCAGTATAATAGACTCCTGCACTATCCACATTCAAGGATTCGTCAATAGACCACATTTCTTTTTTCACCCATAAACAAGGATGCCAAAGTTCATTTCCTTCCACCAACGGAATTACAGAACCATTTACCAAATTCAATAGAGCTATTTGAAAATGAGATCCGCTATCATTGGTTAGCGTCACCAGCGCCATATATCGGGTTGCCCACCCCAAATGATCAAAAGCATATCCTTTGGGAGCACGAACAGACTGTACCAGAGTTCCCGTACTATCAACAACCAAAAGCATTGTTTTCGCATCATAATCCATACCAGCAAAATCAAGGCCCGTTTTTGCCGCAAAATCCAGGAACATTGTGCGATTTTCGTCACTCTTCGAAAGCCTGACATTGCTTACCAGCATGCTGTCATACCAAACCGTATCTCGACCATTGACACGAGCATGAAGCCGTCCTGATCCAGTTACCGCCAAACGGCCATCTGTACTGATCCCGCCATGGTAGGGTCTATCAAATATTTTTTGCGGTTTTCCAAACTCCCCCTTTTCGAATTTGACCTGCCAAGTACTACCTTGTGCAAAGTCGTCTTCATCCTTACCGCCGTCATAGCCTGTCACATAAACAATTACGGTATCTCCATTATCCAAGACACGCCAATGCGGCATCGCCGCACCCGGCACATTCAACTTAACCACATTTGAACTTACAGGATCAATGGAACGAACGTAAAGCGACGATGCCCGCAAATTCCCTTCTGCAGCCGTACTAAAGGCCACAAGAGAGCCATTGGGCGACACATCAGGGTAAAATACATCCAGCGTATCCAGTATTTCGTGTATCTTTTGGTATCCCGTAGAATAATCTATAAGAACTAGATTTCCGGAATCATCATTTCGAAACACCAATTTTGCCTTGGAAGTTTCAACAAAAGTATTCAACGTTTGTGAATTTGCCATGGAGACCAAATGGGATGTCAAAACATGGCCGTCGTTGTCAACCCATATCGCATTGGGAATTTTACCGTATGCCAAACGAAAGCCCAAATAATCCGTATGCACAGTAGAATTTACCAAATGCACATCCCCACGACGATACAAACTCACAGAATCCTTGGCTCGTCGATACGATCCTCCCTTTAGGATTCGTTTATCAAGAGTCCCTCCATCGGGAGGACCAACATAATTTGTTAAGGTCAAATCATAAAAGGTTCCTGACCAATCATTAACCCATTCCATCACATTGCCGGTCATATCGCAAATTTCACTTTTTTCTACAGAACTCTTCACCGAGCACACTTGGTGTACTTCGTATCCGGAATTATGCGAGAGCCAATCATTTTCTACATCCCAAAATTTATTCGCCGAAAAAACCCATTCCATCTCTGTGGGCAAACGATAAGCCTCGACATTGGGGTGAAAAACAAATCCTTCCAAATTCAAACAGTGGTGATCTTGGTCAAAGGACATCCGAGTGTAAGAATACGCTGTATCCAAGCCATTTTTTTTACTGAGAGCATTGGCATAAATCACAGCGTCGTAAAACGTCACGTTCGTCGCAGGCAACTGTTTGTCGTCACAATCCAAGGACAAGCCCGTTTTTTCAGGAACCAAATTGTTGAACTCTCCACAAGTCACTTCGTGTTGACCAATGGAGAAATCATAATCAAAAAGCACCTTCATTTGCGGACGTTCATCAGCACTTGCGGTACTATCATTAGTTCCCAGCAGCACTTGCTTACCTGTAGAAAAAACGCGAATCATACCGTCCAAATCCTCAGCAAAAGTTTCGTCAACTTCAACCGTCTCATAGGAATCGGTTGAATTTGTACACCCAACCCAACCAAGAACTATAAGCAGCAAGGCAATAAAAAGGATTCGCTCACGTTTTATCATACAAGCACTTTATTACAAAAACTTTCATCACAAAGATTGCAACAAAGAATCTAACCGATGCGTAAAATGCGCCGCCCCTAAATAACCCAAATGATCGCAATCCTGGGCCATATCGTCACTATAATCGTGGTTTCCCATTTTATTTTCATCCATTAAAATAAAGCTGGGGTACTGGAGCGTTATTTTTTGAATATCGGACATAATGGAAGCCGCATCACTACGACGAAGCCCATGCCGTCCAAAGGCCCCCGTATTTTTGTAGCCCGGGGATTGTGGGAAGATAACGCCAACCATCGTCACCCCATCCTGTTCGGCATAGCTTAGCAGTTTTTCAAAAGCCACTAACGTTTTAAGGTACGCTGCATGGAAGGTATCAAGCCATGTACTGTCTTTATCTACAATCGGATTATCTCCTTCCCAACCTATTGGTTCCATAAACATCGAGCTGCGGTTCGTCAAGAACACCGCTTCATATATATCTACGCCAAGGCCAGCATGTGCGGCATCGTATAAAGGTTGACTATTATAGCCTCTCCAAGCATTGTGGTTGATGTCGTATACATATCCTGGATAACTTTTGTACTCATCATTAAAGAAATTGCCGTCCTCGACCTCGTTCCAAAAATCCAAATCCAGCGAGAAAATAAAATACTTCAGTTTTCCGCAATTATTTCGTATATAAGTTTCGTAAAAATGCAATATGTCAAAAAAATTATTCGGAAAATAAGACAAGTTCAACGGGGCCTCTGCCGCTCTCAACAACGAAGGATCAAAGCCATTGGACATGCGCGAAGAACCCAACGCAATCAATTCTGCTTTATCCTTGTATTTCCAAAAGAGTTCCATACGGTAGCGAAGAATTTTTGAACGGTCCGTCCCGCCATTAACGTAGTACACCCCAGCGCTATCTACATCAAGGGGATTCTCGTCCGTAGCGGACTTCTCTTTTTTGATCCACACACAAGGATGCCACAGTTCTTCACTATGGACCAACTCGGTAACGGAACTATCGTACAAGTTCACCAAAACCACTTCTTCGTGGGCTCCACTGGCATTGGTCAAAGTGGCAGATACCAATTTTTCGCTAGACCATTCCGTATGATCAAAACTATAGCCTACTGGAGCCGGAACCGCCTGAACAAGGACTCCGGCACTGTCGGCAACCAGCAGCATTTCGTGGACACCGTAATCTAAATGTGAAAAATTCCTCCCCGTTTCCCCCGCAAAATCCAGGAACAGGGTGCGTTTAGAACCATCCTGAGAAAGGCTTGCATTGCAAGCTTGTTCAGCGTTATACCAAACCGTATCGTGCCCATCCACGCGCGCGCGCAGCAGCCTGGCCCCAGTCACAGCCAGCCGATTATCTTCACTGACTCCTCCATGATAAGCGCCATCAAAGAGTTTTTGCGGTTCACCGAACCGCCCATTGGCAAAAGGGACCTGCCATGTGCTGGTTTGAATAAAAGCGGAAGCATCCTTGTTGTTCGCCGCACTGCTTACATAAACAATCACGGTATCACCGGAATCCAACACCCGCCAACGGGGAATTGCCGCCGATTCCACTTCAAGTTTCACCAAATCGCCACCAGAACGATCAAGATTCCTCACATATAAAGAGGATTTCCCAGAAACACCTTCCAATCCTGTGCAAAAAGCGACACGATTTCCATCGGGAGATACATCAGGATGGTAAGAATCCAAGGTGTCGACAATCTCCGTCACATTTTGAGTGCCCCAAGAATAATCGACAAAAGCCAAATTCCCGGTTACATCATTACGGAAAACCAGCTTTGTCTTATATGTACCCGTCAATTTTTTAATCGTCGTTGCATTTGCAACTAGATTTATACGAACCTCGGCAACAGAGCCGTTGTCCCCCATCCATGTGGCACTAGGAATCGCTCCATATGCCAAGCGAAATCCCAAGTAGGCCGCACGCGTAGACGACGTCACCGTATAAACGTCGCCACGACGGTACAGTTTTATCGCAGAAACATCGCTTTGATAGCTACCACCCTTGATCACCCGTTTTCCAAGGCTTCCTCCATTGGATGCGCCGACATAATCAACTAAAGCCGTATCCTTAAAATTCGCCGACCAGTCATTAACCCATTCCATGACGTTCCCCGCCATATCACAAGGTCTTTTTTTAGTTGTCGACTCAGATGTACATACGGGATGGGGGCGTTGCGACGAATTGGAAGCGACCCAATCTTTTTTAGGATTCCATGCATTAAAAGCAGAAAGCACCCACTCCGCCTCTGTTGGCAACCTGAACGCATCGGCTTCTGGGTGGAATGCTAAGCCTTCCAGGTCAATACAATGACCCTCGTTGTCCAAAGAAATATTTGTGTAAGTGTAAGCGGTATCGAACGAAGCCGCCTTGCTGCGGGCGTTGGCAAAAAGAACGGCATCATAATAAGTCACATTCGATGCCGGCAACTGTTTTTCTTCGCATTTCAACGCCAAGCCTGTTTCCGCATGCATCAGGTCGTTGAACTCGCCACAAGTCACTTCGTGGGCTCCAATGGCAAAATCGTAATCAAAGTTCACTCGCATTTGATTACGTTCGTCAACCCTGGCCGATTTATCGTCAGTACCAAGTAAAACATATTTGCCCGAAGCGGCAACCCGGTACATATCCAAAGCCGCCGGCTCTATATCAAAATCAACTTCCGAGATTCCCGGATCCAACGGAGATACAGAATTAGAGCACGCTCCAAAAAAGAACGCCCCCGCAGCCAACGCGAGCCCAGAAATCTGTACCGAAAACCTTGTCATTTCGTTCTAAATTCCTTTAACCAATATACCTATTTCACACTCTACAGGCTTTGGGGGAGCAGGCTTTTCGCCACATTCTGATTGGCTTCAATGCCCGGATACACGGGGAACAGTTCCTCGGCCATGCGGTACCAAGTGAGCGCCCGCCGCGGTTCCCCAGTCAAATAGAGGTTCCCCATGTCGAAGGCGGCCAGCCCCACGAACTGCTTTGCGCTCAGCGGTTTGAATTCGAGCCCGGTCCACGGGCCATTCTTGTACTTCTCACGGTATTCTTCGTCGGTATAGCCATACCCCCGGCGATTCGGCTCCAGGTTCTCGGTTTTGGGCTTGACGCCAAACTGCCCCCGGCCATCGTCCTTTTTGCCATAGCGCAAAAAAACATGCCCCGGCAAAAGGATGGCGTTTAGCGGCAAGTTCCGCGCCTCGGCCACCATCAGGGCGAGCCACGCAAGCCCCATACAACCCGACTTTTTTGTTTTCAATACCTGCAAAGGGAGAATCACTTCTCGACTCGAAGCCGCCGAGTCCGCCCCCACAAATTCAATGTCCCAATATTCCCATAGCAAGTTCTTGAGCGACTGCAAGGTATCCTTGGATGCCGTCACCGCGCTGTCAAAAAACGCAAGGCCCGTTTGCCACTCCGCGTTCGCATCGACACAGCCAAGAGGCAACTCTTCAAAGGAACACGCCATTTTGCGGTAGCTCATTTGCTCTTCGCGACCGCTCCACAGCACAAGCGTAAGCGCCACCGCCACGAGGGCGGTGAACACAGGCCAAAAGAATTTCTTCAGGATCCGCATTTACCTCAAGGCGTCCCATTCCATGGGGCTCTGCCAAAAGTCGCGTGCCGTCATCATGTAGATTACCAGACGCTTGGCGGCCAAGTCTTTTTGCATTTTCATCATGCGGCTACGGACTCCGGGACCGCCGCCCCAGCTCGTCGCCACCTGCACGTCGAGGCCGGTGGCATAGGCCAAAAGTGAGCCCGGACCGCCGCTTTTTTGATCCACCGACTCGAACACGCCGGTAAAGGAGTCGCCCATCAAAAGGATCGGGGCATTCTTGCCTCCCTTGTAAGCGGCATCACCCTTGTAGACCTTCATCACAGCAAGCGTGTCGGCGGTATACTTGGACTTTTCGGCATCCGGGAGGTGGGCGACCAGGTCACCCTCGCGGAGGGTAACGGTATCCTTCATCACGAGGCTTCCTGGTTGCGCGCCGGACTCGGCGTACCAGGAATACTGCGTGACGCGCGTGGCCAGCTGTTCCATGGCAGCGAGCATACCGGGAAGCGCCCAGTGCGTATCGTAGCGCTGGTAGCTGTAATGCGGAGGCTCGTCAGCCGCGCGGGCGGCCATCAGGGCCGGGTACAAATCCAAAACATCGATGCCCGCCGAGAGCAATTCGCGAATGAATTCACGACCGTTCACGTTTACGCACAAGTCGGCGCGGGTGCCCGGCACAAGCTTGTCGGCATAGACTTCCTCCTTCACCGGGACAGGGACCACCAATAACTGAATCCCGAGGGAATCCAAGTACTGCTTGAGCTCCACCATGCGCGGCAGCGGATTGTGAAGGCTATCCTGCGCACTGATTTTGTCGGCCAGCAAGTAGTTGGCGTTGCGACGGAACCAGAGGAACTTTTCGGCGGAGGGTTTGCCCTTGGCATCCACCGCAGCCCAGGCGTTTTGCTCCTTGGGGAGTTTCGCCATCTGCTTTGCGAGCGCTTCGCGGAACTTTTGGGTTTCGGCATTGGCGGGGCAGCTGTTCTCCATGGCAGCCAAAGTCTCGAGCCTGAATGCAGAACTGGTATCGAGGTTTCTGTTCACCGGGACGACCTCGCCCGCGGCCGCCAGCGAATCGGCCTTGCGCTTTGCCCACAGGGCCTCGTCGCTCATGGCAAACGCGGGAACTTCAAAGGCGACCCACATGGGCGTCCCCATCGGGTTCCCGCGCATCACGGCGAACGGCTTGTTACGCGTACCGGCAGGCCAGACATCGCCCGGCGTATGCGGTTCCAAGTCGGTATTCAAAGTCGGGTACCAGTACGAAGAGAGCGTGCGCGCCCAGTTCATGGCGTCTTCGGCGTTCAATTCACCCGTCAAGTAAAAGTTCAAGATTTCGGCAGTCTCGCCCGACGACGCGAACTTCAGTTTTCCATAGAACGGAGCGCGGTTCGTCCAAACAGCTGGCATCACCTCGACCCACCATTCCACCTTCGCCGAGGCCCCATCGGGGGAACCTGCGACGGGCACGCCCCACAGGCGGGTCACCATCTGGAAGGCACGGAACACCTCGGGTTCGTTCCACTTGACCGCCTCCACGGCATTCAACACCTGTGCAAGCGTGTCGGAACCGGTTTGCGTGTAGAGCATCTTGGAGAACGGTTCCCACACGACGGGCACAACCGTCGTCACCGAAGTCGGCTGGAATTCCGAAATGGAATCGAGCATGGGGAACGGGTACTCGGCAATCTTCGCCCCCGCCATCGTTCCCTGGTAGTTCTCGGGTTTTTCATCCTTGCCCGCAAGGCGAATCGGGTTCGCGTAGTAGGCTGCAAAATCTAGAGCCGCAAGCGTCGGCTTTTCTATCACGCGCACTTCGTGCGTGGCGTCAATCATGCGCAACTCAAACGTCGTCGAGGGCACATTGACCATGGGAAGCTGCGCCGCCTCGGCACTCACCGCCTGCACCGCGGGAGGAACGTCGTTTGCCGGAGCCTTTTCGGCAGCGCCACCCGACGCGCACGACAAGAGTCCCAGGGAAATCAGGCCCAACGAGAAGGCCGCCAAGCTATATTGCACATAATTCGTCTTCATACCAGTCAAAATAGCATTTTGTATTTTTTAGGAGTATGCTCCCCCTGCTTCTTGCCCCCATCCAAGGTTATACCGACGCCATCTACCGCGAAAATCTCGCACGGCACATCGGCGGCATCGAGCATTACTACACACCCTTCATCAGGCTGCAAAAGGGGGAACCCCGCCCGCGCGACCTAAAAGACGCCCTCCCCGAGAACAACCCCTCTACCCATACCGTTCCGCAAATCATTTTTAGCGGGCCCGACGAATTCCAAAAACTCGTCAAATCTCTAGAACAAGCAGGTTTTACCGAAATCGACCTGAACCTGGGATGCCCCTACCCCATGCAAACCGGGCACGGTCGCGGTTCGGGAATGCTACCCCACCCCGACATAGTCAAACAGATTGCAGACAAAATAAACAAACTGAACCACATTCATTTTTCCATAAAAATGCGTCTTGGCTTGGATCATGATGGCGAGGGTTTGCAACTGCTCCCTGTTTTAAACAACATACCCCTAAAGCACATCACGTTGCACCCACGCCTCGGGCGGCAGCAGTACAAGGGGGCTCTCGACATGCAGGCCTTTGAACTATTCTACGAGCAATGCAAGCACCCGCTGATTTTTAACGGCGATATTCAAAACATTGGGCAAATCCACGCCTTTAAAACGAAATACCCGAAACTCTCAGGTGTCATGATTGGCCGAGGGCTGCTCGCCCAGCCGACCCTCGCCGCCGAATACATGAGCGGGCGCCCATGGAGCGCCGAAGAGCGGCTTTTGGCCATCCTAAAAATGCACCAGGGATTTTTAGACGACGCGACTCGCCTTTGCCCCGAAGAAAACCAGATTCTCAACCGTATGCACGCCTTTTGGGAATTCCAAACGGCACTCCCGGCAAAGCTCCACAAGCAGATCATGAAAAGCAAGCGGTTAAACGATTACAAAAAAATATTTGAGGTAACAGAAGCATCGTCTTTGGGTGTTTAACCAACAGGAAATTTTTTATATTCACACCAAAGCAAAGGAGTCTCTATGCCAGCCGAAGGTGAACACAACAAATGGATAGCCCTTGCCCTCTGCATTTTGCTGGGCTACTTGGGCTTACACCGCTTTTACGAAGGAAAAATCTGGACAGGCATCCTGTGGCTCTGCACCGCGGGCCTGTGCGGCGTAGGCGTTGTCGTCGACGCCATCTTAATCGTCATGAAACCGGAACATTATTAAATAGTAAACAAATCACCAACCGCTAAATAATGAAGCATTTATTTGTTATCGCTACCGGCAGCGCTGGGAAAATCAGGGACTTCGCCCACATTTTGGGCACGGACCATTACGAATTCAAGACTCTCAAAGACATCGGCTTTGACGGCGACATCGTGGAAGACGGCAAGACCTTTGCCGAAAACGCCATCATCAAATCGAATACCACCGCCAAGTGGCTTGCCGCCCGCGGTATCGAGGCTACCGTCCTCGCCGACGACTCGGGTCTGGAAGTGTTAGCCTTGAACGGCGAACCGGGAATCTACAGCGCCCGCTATGCCGGTGGCCACGGCAATGACGGTGCCAACAACGACAAACTGCTCGCCAAGCTCGACGGCATCGAGGACCGCAGGGCACGCTACTTTTGCGCCCTCTCGTACCAAAAGGTGGAACCTGCCGCCGACGGCAAGCTCGTCATCACCGACCCGCTCATTTACGAGGGAGAGTGCCGCGGCAATATCAATCATGCACCCGTCGGCGACATGGGCTTCGGTTACGACCCGTTGTTTGTACCCGAGGGCGAAACCCGCACCTTCGCCCAAATGGAACTCGAAGAAAAGAAACTCATCAGCCACCGAGGCAACGCCATCCGGGCATTGAAAAAAACGCTCGGGAAATAGCACCGACAATGAACAGCGTCTATATCGAAATTACAGACGTATGTAACCTGCATTGCAGTTTTTGCCCCTGCGGAGTCGCCACCGGAGCGGAACGCCGCACTTTCATGCCCTCGGGACTCTTTGAAAAGTGCATTGAAGGCGCCGAGCAGGTCGGGGCGCAAAACGTGTACTTCCACGTGCTGGGCGAACCCACGTTCCACCCTGGATTCGCGCACTACGTCAAAAAACTGGAACACACCAAGCTCAAACTGAACCTCACCACCAATGGCACAACCGTTGCACGCTGCGGGCACCACATTTTGCAAAGCCCCGCCGTACGCCAAGTGAACTTTTCGACGCACGCCTATGCAGAACTCCCGCAGGCGGAGGCCACGGGGCATTTACAAAATGTACTCGACTTTTGCCGCATCGCCCTCATGGCGCGGCCCGACTTGTACATCAACCTGCGCCTTTGGAACGTGGGCGACGACATGGCTTCCGCATGGAACCGCTATATGCTGGAACAGGTCAACAAAGCATTCGGGACGCAGGTGGAGCCGGGGCACTTTTGCAGCCGCCACAAGAGCTTTGAGGTCACGGGCAGGCTCTACCTGCACGAAGATAGCCGGTTCGAGTGGCCCGTAGCGCCAGCAAGCGGAACGGTCCAAAGCGGAGTTTCGGCCAGGGGGACATGCCTCGCCCTCGACACGCACTGCGGCATTCTACACGACGGACGCGTAGTCGCCTGTTGCCTCGATCACGGAGGGCAGATACTCCTCGGGCGCATCCAGGAACAAAGCCTTCTTGAGATTCTCGAGAGCCCGCTCGCCGCAAACCTCCGCGAAGGGTTCCAAAAGCACGAGCTGCGTCACCCCCTTTGCAAAACCTGCAGCTTTTGCAAGCGATTCAAGTAAATAGCGCATAAAAAAAAGCCCCGCCATGCGGGACCTTTTTTTAACCTGTAAGCAGGGATTAGTTGCAGGAACCCTGAGGACCAATCTTGTAGACCGCGAAGGAGCCCGTATCGCCAGCCTTGGGGTCTGCAAACTTGAACTTGATGGAAGACAACTGCTTGGCGGCATTGGCACCGGTCATGGTCGTAGTTGCCCAAGTCGGCTGAACAAAATCGGTCCAAGAGAAATCAAGCGTCTTCTTGGTACCCGCCGGCAATTCAACCATCGGGAGGGCACTGCCAAGCTTGTTCTCTTGAGCCGTGGTCAAACCAAGTTCAATGGCGAACGTGGCATCACCCGAATAGGTGTAGGTAACGCAAATGCCCTTAATGGCAGTGGCATCACCCGTAGTCGTATTCGCCTTGGCATAGCCAAAGCCAAAACCGAGGTACGGATATTCGTCGGTTCCGCCAATGACGTAGTCACCGCAAACACCGCTACATGCGGCCACTACAGGAGCCATGGAACCATCGTCGTATTCATCGCCCACTGCGGCACCCCATGTAATCTCGGAACCGTCGTTACCGTAGCTGTACCACCAGCCTCCGGTCTTGTTGCCGGTCTGCACCTGGGCTTCGCCAGCGGCGCCGTCCCACAATTCCAGTTTGAACTTGCCGTCGTCAACAGCTACGGACGAAGAAGATTTTACTACCGTCGCGGCACTGGACTTCGGAGCAACAGTCTGCGAAGAGGAGGAGGAGGCCGGAGCTACAGCAGACGAAGAGGCAGGGCCAATCGGGGCTACAGAAGAAGAGCTCATGCCAGCATAGGGGTCAATGACAGTTTCAGACATCGGAACCTGAGCCACAGAGCTGCTGGACTGGAGAGGAATGCCCGTAGCCGGGTCAACATAAAAACCGGTCGTCGGGTTATAATACTTTCTTGTGACCTGGTTAAAGCAAAGATTGGTCGCGGCGTCAAAAACCAAAGCTGCGCCCTGGGCATCGGTCGTGCACGGGTTCTGGTTTTGCGTGCCGGTACCTTGATCGGTTCCTTGGTTAGTGCCTTGGTTAGCGGCAGCACCAAAATTTGAAGCGGCGGTAGCTGGATCGGTCGATTCGGAGCAAGCCACCAGGGAGACTACGGCCATCAGGCCAATCAGTTTTTTCATGTGTTTACCTCTTAGTTTAAACATCCTAAACCACGGCAAAAGGTAACGTATATTTTCTTTCGCAAATTCCACTAAGGGGGTAAAAAAATAGGATGTTCCAATTTTTAGATTTGAAATAACCACAAATCAAACACAA